>NZ_JBEXPJ010000093.1:0-32736 GCF_040611995.1 Lentzea sp. NPDC006480 | reverse complement strand
GGAACTCGGAGGTGTGCGTACCGGTCAACGCGCTCCCGGACGTGCCGGCGCCGGTGTCGTTCGTGGACGGAGCGGGCGTTGCTACCGGCGGCGTGGCTCCGGTCGGGGACATACCCGGAACCGAGGGAGCAACCGACCCGAGCGTGGCCGTCGTAGTGATGGCACTCGCCCCTGGCACCGCGACGGCCGCTGTGGGCGACCGCCCGTCATGCACTGCCGGAACAACGTCGGAACTCGCTGCCCACCCAGCCGGTGCGGCCGCCGGCGTCATGTCGAGGGGCTCGACGAACTCCGCGCTGACCGCTTCTGGCGTCAAGGCTTCAGGCTCGACGACCTCGGGCCTCTCAGCCTCCGGAGTCTCGGCCCCCGGCGCTTCCATCAGCGCCGCAACGTCCTCACCCGGCGTCACCGCCCAAGGTGCGACCGACGAGTGGTCCTCGCGCTTGGGCGCCCACGACTCCGGTGTCGCCGCCGTCGTCGTGTCGGAGGTACCGCCGACACGGCCGTCATCGCCCGACCCGGTCCACGGCTCGTTCACCCCGCCGAGCAGGCCAGACGAGTCCGGCCGCTCCGCGGCGGTGCCACCTGGCTGGCCACCCACGCCCGAAGGCGGAGGCATCATCGGCACACCACTTAGCGGCACCTGTCCACCAGCCCCGGCCGACGGCGACACCACCGACGGGTTCGCCAGGTCGGCCGCAGGCGGCAAGCCACCACCAGGCAGCTGGAGTCCTTCGCCCCCAGGCACCTGAAGGTCGAGCGGCGTCGACCCGCTGGAACCGGGGTCGCCGGTCGCCCAGTCCTCCGGCTTGAGCGACGGCGACGACAGCAGTTCACTGGGGTCAAGGGTTTGCGGCGCAGCACCTTCCCACGGCTTCTTCTCGCCGCCGAGCAGACCGGACGAGTCCGGTCGTTCCGCGTTGGGGCCACCTGTTTGACCACCCATACCCGCAGGCGGCGGCATCATCGGCGCACCCGGCATTTGAGCACCGTTGTCACCACCAATACCCGTCGACGGCGGCGCGGCCCAATCCTCCGGCTTGGTGACCGGAGGATTGACCCCACCTGGGTCGCTGAGCGGCGGCGAGCCCGCTTCCCACGGCTTGTCGATGCCGCCGAGAAGACCGGATGAGTCCGGCCGTTCGGCGCCCGCACCGGGTCCGCCACCACCCGTACCCGCGGGCGGCGGCATCATCGGCGACGGCGGCACGGCGCCACCGAGGTCGTTGGGCAGGTTGGTACCGGGCGGCCCCTCGAGGGTGAGTGGTGGAGGCTTCGGCAGGTTCACGTTGTCGCCGCCCGTACCACCGTCGTTGCCGGTGGCCGGCTGGTTCGTGGAGAGGGCAGGGGGCAGCTTGATGCCACCCCCGACACCACCAGTGCCACCACCGGTGGCGCCGGTACTGCCCGGAGGCCGAGGCACGGTGAGCGCCGAAGGCAACGGAATACCCCCTGCACCACCACCCGGAGGCAGCGGCACATCCAACGCCGCAGGCAACGGGATACCACCCGCACCACCACCGGCACCACCGGGAGGCAGCGGCACATCCAACGCCGCAGGCAACGGAATATCACCCGCACCACCACCGGCACCACCACCGGCACCATCGAGAGGCGACGGCACATCCAACGCCGCAGGCAACGGAATATCACCCGCACCACCACCGGCACCATCGAGTGACGGCGGCTGGTTGCCGTCGGCACCGAGCGGATCCGGCGTGGCGTTGAATTCGGCCGGGTCTGGCGGCGTCACGCTGTTGGTGTTCATGACGTACTGCTGTACGAGGATCCGGACGATCTTCTTCATGTCCTCGGTCATCTGCGCGACGAGTTCAGGGAAGTCCGAGATCCGTACAAGGCCGTTGGCCATCGTGACGCCGACGGACGCGATGTACGCGGCGTAGTAGCTGTCGGTCGCCGCGATGGCCTTCTGGGCCCACTCCAGGTAGTTTCCGCTGCTCCACAGCTGGGCTGGCACGTTGTTCGTGCCCACGATCTCGCCGCCGTTGATCTGCTCGGCCTTGGCCTCGAGCTTCGCGGCGAACAAGAGGTTCATCGAGCGGAACGCGTCGGCGGCGGGACTCTTCCACGCGCCGTTCTCACCAGCGAGTGCTTCAGTTTGCAGCCTGACGTTGTCGCCGACGTACTGAAGTGCCGCTCGCGCCCGGTTGAAGACCACGGAGGCATTGCGGATCGAGTCAGGGTCGGCAAAGGAGGGTGTGCTCGTCGGAACAGCCGACGCTGGCGCAACCGAGTAACCGATGACCGCGGCCCGGATCTGCTTCCAGTCCCAGCTCTCGAAGTCGTTGTTGTCGGTCAAGTTCGCGGTGGGATCCGCGAAGATCCCGCCGTTGGGACCGAGTTTGAAGCCGTCTTTGTCATAAACTCCTGGAGCCATCGCACACCCACACCTTTACTGAGGACAAGCCTTCCGGGCCAACTTCGTCTGGCAGGCACCGGAACCACGCACCGCCGAACGTGGTGTGTTCGGCCCGGCCGGCCGGCCCCGACTAGTCGAAACTGGTCAACTGGCCCCGCCCAGTGGCAAGTTGTCGACCTTGGCCTTCACGTTGGCCACCATCGACGTGAAGTCGCTGGCATCCATTGCGGCGAGCTCGCCCGCAGTCTTGTACTTCTGCGCGATCTCGTCGCACCGCGCCGCGACCTCGTTGATGATCGTCTCCGCTTCGACGAACACCTGACGGGTCGACGCGAGCAGCGTGGCCTCGTCCTGGCCGCCGCCCGCCCCGAACACCTTGGTCTTGAAATTGTTCGCGGCACCGAAGTTGCCCGGCCCGAAGCCCCTGGCCGCGAGGTCGTCCAGTTCCTTGATCGTCTGCGCGATCACCGGCAGCAACGCCCTGATGTTCTTGGCGTAGAGCGTGATCGCGTCGACGGAGATGACGTGGACGCCCTTACCCGGCGTCTCAGTGCCACCGGGAACGCTCGGCGCATCCGGGAACGGCGGCTGGGACCCCTTGTAGATGTTCCACGGGTCGCCCATCTGGGTGTTCTCGGTGTTAGGCGTCGAGTTAGGATCCGGCTTCGGCAGCGCCGGACCGCCCGAGTAGGTGGTCTCACCGTTGTGGTACCGGAGCTTCCAGCTGCCATCCGGCATCTTCGTGGCACTCTCGAAGTCCCGGTAGCTATGGCCACCGCCGTAGCGGGCACCGTCCGGCAGGTAGTGCACCACGGTTCCGGGTGCCAGGTCGGAGTCCGCCATTCACCACACCTCCTTCATCGTTAGGTCAAAAGGCTCAGTCACGAACCTGCAGCCGGGTGGACTGTCCACCAGACTGCAGGCCCGCACCGGACACCCGCGAACTGCCGAATGTCAGCTCCAACTGTCGGCGATGGCGGCCTCGGTCCGGCCCATGCGGTCGGTAATGCCAGTCAGGATTTCTGAACCGATCTGGAGCGACACGGGCATCGAGTTCGCGGCGTTGTCCCAACGCACCTTGTTCTCGTTGTAGGCCCTCCGTGATTCCGGGGTCTGCCAGCTGGCCAGCGACTGCACGAGGTCCGAGTTCAACGAATCCAACTCAGCTCTGATCCGAGTGTTGCTATCCATAATTTCGGCAGCGACCGAAGAGTTCACGCCGCCACTGTAGGTATAAGTGGGCTGCCCCATGCTTCGGTTCCCTTCTAGGTTCTGGGTACGCGAGTTGTGCGGGAGAAAACCGTTATCTAGAGACCGTTAAGGCCGGGGAACGCGCTGGCCATCCTGCCGGCGCCGTCCTCCGCGTCACCCTGTGTATCGGCGACAGTCTTGCCGACCTCGTCCGCACCGGACCGCATGGTTTCGATCATCGAGTTCAGCGCCGACCTGATGTCTTCAACGTTGCGGAACCACCCAGAGAAGGCCTGCCGATACGCGTCGGCTGCACTGCCGGTGAAGGTGCCAAACAGCCGGGAGATGGAGGCCTCGACCTCGCCACGTTCGGTGTCGACGAGCCGGAGTGTCTGCGTCATCCGATCCGCCGCAGCGAGCATTCCTTCCCTAGTTACCGAGTTATCGGCACCAGCCATCGCTACTCAACTCCTCAATGAATCTTACGACGTCGCCGGTAAATGCTCGAAAGGTAGCCAGCAACCACCGAAACATCGTTTTCGCGTGAACTGGACGAACAACCCGCCGAAGCCACCAGGTGCAGGCGGGCGACCACAGATGCGCTTCAACGGCGGGAGCGCTCTCGCTCCCAACTCGACTGTAACGGCGAGATGCAGCTCACACAAACAGCACTGCCCAGTTGTCGCAACCGCCTTGCCCTTTCAGACCTCAGGCGATCTTGCGGGTCTCGGAAGCCATGTCCGGAGCACACCTGCACCAGAACCAGATCTGCGCCACACCTCGTGAACATCTCATTTCGCAAGCGCGACAAATCGATTCTCACGCGTGATGACGGACGGAACGCAACATGTGCAGCGCCCAGTTCCGATCCTCCGGGTCGGCGAAGAAAGCACCGAGGCTCAACGCGGTGCCCTCGCGGACCACATGGGCATAGAAGTCGCGCTGCGAGCGCCCGTCGACAACGGTGTCGAGCCAGAAGGCGTGTGTGATGTCATCGGCCGTCGGGGTGATGAGCGTCTGCTCCTCGGGTACCTCCGGCGCACCCTCCAGCAGTTCATGCAGGAATTCCGCCGGCGAACGCCGCTGCTGGTCGGTCAGCACGTCGACGAATACCGAGCGACCAGCTGCACCGAAGCACCAGCTGCCGCCGTTCAGCCCGGCCACCATGCCCTCGCCGCGCTCGACGCTCCAGTGCCTGCTCACCCTGGTGCGGATCGCGACCGGCAACGGATCTGGGAACCAGTTCAGCACGACGTCGCGGTCCCAGGTCTCGGTCAGCATCCTGTGCAGCAAAGCGTGATCGGAGTTCACGATCGTCGGAGGCTCGTCCATCGCGCCGACCGTGGCCATGACCTCCGCACCGCGCAGTGCCCCGGTCCACGGCTTGAGTTCGTTGGCCAGCGTCCCGTGCAGAACCAGACCCTCCCAGGAAGAGTCGCGCCAGGCCGCGAACGCGCGTTGGAAGTCGCCATCGCCAACCTCCAGCCACGTCATGTACATCAACGTCGTGCCACCGGTGAGGGCGACCGGCAGCAGGGACCGCACGAACGTCTGGCCGTTCTCGAGGCGCAGGAAGGCGGCATTGGGGTCGGTCTCCTCGGACGCCACCGCGCCGTCGGGCATCAGCACAGTCAGATCGACGCGATCCGGGTTGTTGATCGCGGCGCCACAGCAAGCACACTGCTCGACCGGCGGTGTTGTCACACAGGCGAGAATATTTCGTCGTCGTCATGGGCAGAGCCGCGATACTGGCCGAGATGACCGAAAGGCCTCCCAATCACGCCCGTTCGTACCGAGTTCAGACAGAACTCGGATATTCTTCATCATCAACAGTTGAGCTGATCTCTCAGGACTCCCACTGAAGATGATCTCCGCAGCCCTGGACTCCACGTGTTTGTTCATCGTGCCGTCCCCCACGGGTCACGCGCACTCGCTCGCACCTCGGCCGCCTGTGCTCGCAGAGCGGTGTGAACGCGGTACCCCTCGCCGTGAGGTGCCCGCGCTCGCCCGCGATGACGGCACCCTCCTCGCCGCCGGCTACCCCTACCTGGCCAAGGTGATCGACCTGCAGGCCGAGCAGGCACCGGACCTGCACGATGTCCTGCGCCAGGCCAAGACGCCTTGCCTGCGTTGGACTCCGCGCAGCTGATATCAGTGGGCTGGAACAGCCTAAGATCGACCTTGAGCTTCCGCTCCGGAGCGCTGTGGTCAGCGCTGCCCGCCGAGCGTCGCCACAGGTGTGGCCAAAGAAGCCGGTGCGCCACAAGACATCCGCATGTGAAGGGCTACACAGGTAGATCCAGAGCTCGCCGATCGGCAACAACCCCAACGCCACCGCGAACCCTCGGTGGATTCAGCAGGTCACGTCACGACGCCAACCCTTCACACGGTCCGATCGCCGCACGCCCCGCAGACAACGACTGGGCATCCGAGGGAAGCTGCTCCAGTGGCCGCACGGACTGCGGGTAATGAAACAGTCCGCTCGGGTCGTACTCGCTCTTGATCCGCGCCAGGCGCGGATAGTTGCTGCCGTAGTACGCATCCCACCAGCGAGGCAATGCCGGATCAGGGAAGTTGACGAACGATCCAGTCCCCAGATGCGCGCTCATGTCGCGCCGGACGCCGGCGATCCACTCTGTCGCTCGCGATGAAGCCTCCGGGCCGTCCTCAGTCGTCCAGCGATGCGTCGCGGCGAGGACGAACAGAGCGTCGCGGTGCACGAACGCTGTCGCATCCGGTGCCATGTCCTGGTCCGCGCCTCCCATTGCGAAGAACGACACCGAAGCACCCGACCTGCTCGAACTGCCAGGCCAAGCATGTAAATGTGCTACGACCCGCGCAGCATCTGTCGCGCGCATCGGAATTCGAGCCACCACCGAGGTCGTCATGAACGGATCCGAGGCGACTTCATCGGTGAAGTAACGTTGCGCCCCAAGGCCGTCGAGCTCTGCAACGTAGCTGGAAGTCGGCCTCGCGACACTGGTTACCCTCGTCAAGATGGTCTCCAGGTTCGACCGCGGCCCGTAGTACCAGCCTTCCGCGTACAAGGTGACGTTGCGAGCCGCCCGCTTCGCATCACGCCCCGTTGCCGTAGCGCCGAACTGAGCTGCAAACGAGTACCGAAGCTGGGGATCCGTGATCAGGTCCTGCATCGCCAACAGCACCTCCTCGGCTTTCCGGCCGTCGAAGGCAAGTCTGAACACGGTGACATCCGGTGTGGGGCACAGTTGGTAGGTGAAGGCCGTGCTGATCCCGAAATTGCCACCGCCACCACCACGGCTGGCCCAGAACAGATCTGCGTTGGAGTCCTCGTCGCAGGAGAGAACCTCACCTCCAGCGGTCACCAAGCGCGTCGCCAGCAGGCGGTCCGACGCCATGCCAAGGCGTCTGGTGTGCAGGCCCAGTCCGCCGCCCAGGGTGTAGCCCGCGATGCCGATCGTGGGACAGCGACCGAACGGCAGTGTGAGTCCCGTCGACGCCAACGTACGGAGGAGATCACGATTGCGCGCGCCTGCCTGCACAGTCACCGTCGCGTTGCACAAATCCACTGCGGCCTGGTCGAACATGTCGAGGCGCATCAACAGGCCACCAGTGGTGGAGTATCCGGCGTAGCTGTGCCCACCGCTGCGCGCTACGACAGGGACTTGGTGTTTGTCAGCCCACCCGAGCACTGCGGCGATATCCGACTCGGTTGTCGGTAGCACGATTCCATGGGGTAGTACGTGTTCGTATCGCGTATTGGCTGGAGCGGCAAGGGCACCGAACAAGGAATCCGGGGGCCGCACCACACGGCCTTCGATCCGCCTGGTCAGATCCGTCCAGGCGGCGTTACCGACCTGACGGACTTGTGCCGACGCCAGAGCTCGTTCACCGACGACCCTCATCTCGGGGCCTCATGAGCAGCTGTGCGTCGAGCATTTTTCAGGCGACAGGGCTTCAGCAGCCCCGTCACTGGCTGCTGCCCCACTGTTCCGTCAGCCAGGCGCGGAGCTGGTCGGTCCAACCACGCACCTCGGTCTGCCGGTCGAACGCCAGCCCCATGCCGTGCGGACCCTGTTGGTAGAGCTCGTACCGGACGGGTACCCCTGAGCTGATGCAAGCGTCGACGAACAGCTGGGAGTGTGTGTACGGCACGATCGTGTCTTCACGAGTTGTCCAGATGAACACAGGTGGGTGCGTCGGGTCGACGTTCAGCTCGTTCGAGAATCTCTCGCGGAGATTTTCCGGAGCATCAGGAAGGCCAAAGAAATTATCGACGGAGCCTGCGAATGCGCCGGGTTGATATCCTTCCACGAAGGATATCAGCGGATAAGCCAAGATCACGAGATCTGGTCGAGCGGAGATCGTCTCCGCCAGTTCGTCGTCGTAAAGCGCAGGGAGTTCAGGCTGCGTACTCAGGAGCGACGCGAGGTGTCCGCCCGCAGAGTACCCCAAGACGCCCACACGATCCGGATCGATGTTCCATTCTGCAGCACGTTGACGAACCATTCTGACCGCTCGCGCCGCGTCGGCATAGTGCGCCGGAAACGCATCGGCAGCACCTTGCGTCCGGTAATCTACCTGAACCCCCACCACGCCTTGAGACGCGAGCCACTCGATCGATCCGGCACCACTGCCCGCCGACGTCGCGTAGGCCCCACCCCGAAACACCACCACCGCCGGGGTCGGTGCGGATGAAACCCTTTCAGGGAAGACTACCGTCAAGCGGGGATGCTCGTGCGGTAGCCACAGCGGCACTTCAACCGTCCTCTGATGCGCGGGCCGAGGCGCGGTTGTTTCGGTCTTCGCCGCAACCCTGTCCTCGATGAACTGTCGATAGCCGGCACGAACTTCGGCAGTGCCTGCGATGATGTGACCGCCAGCGTGCTCAAGGATCACCGGACTGGTGAATCTCGATGCGAGATCAAATGACAAAGGCGGAGGAACGAGGAAATCGTTTCGCCCGACGATGTGCAGCGATGGAACGTCGAAACTGTCCTTCGACTGGTAAAGCTGTGCATGATCGGGATCAACGCTCGGGAAGCCGCTGATCACCACGGCAAAGTCGAACTGGACGGGACGTTCCGCAGTAGCGTTGCCACTCGGGGCCCGAAGGCCCGCCAACAGCCCCGTGAGGGCCGCTCCTTGGCTGAACCCCAGCACGCCGTCGAACGGCCCTTGCTCGGCGAAGAGAGTGGCCAGCCATTCGTGTGTCCGCCCCCAGCCCAGGTAATGCCGTGATCCGCTGACTCCTGGATCCTCACGTGGGGACGAGTTCGGCGTGTCGACCGCATGCCACCAACCGAAGTCTCCCGATGCTCGCGCAGGGGCGTCGACGAGGACGTAGTCGACCAACGACTCCGTGCCTGTGATCAAAGGGAGCAACTGGCTGCGCAAGACTGCCGCCGAGCCGTGGTAGCCGTGCAGGCAAAGAACACGAAGCTTCCTTGCAGGTTGTGTCATGAGGACTCTCGCAACGTCACTGGTGGCGCAGAGAGCGACGCCAGCCGGATACATGAGGTTTCAGAGCTGTGATGACCGAGAGCGCACCTACGCGAGTGGCGTCCCTTGGAAACATCTTCCGGAGCCGAGATCGTGGCACCACAACTGGGGAGTGGGCCCGGGGAAACGGGTCGAAGTGCCCTGAAGCGCCTCCGTGACTGCCCGCCTGACCCAGAGCATGAGGCGAGAACTTGTCGCGGGCAGACGAAAACTGGTTCTCTGAGCCGCAACTTGCCAGCGCGAAAGGACCACTGGGATTGCCCCATCTTCCCTATCGAGGTCGATGAGACCGCTGCGCCGTCGATGAGACCGTTGCGTCCCAGCGGCTTCCCGTCGCGGTGGTTGCCCCGAGGACAATCATTGCTGACAGCACACCGTGTCCAGGGATCGCGAGCAGGCTGGGAGCCAGTTCGCGCACCCGCTTGCGCAACTCGCGCTCATGCGCGTTGATCTACTCGGTCAATTCACCACAATGGACGGTCATCTCGAGAGCGGTGCGTGCCGTCAGGCCGTCGAACCTGGCCGGTCTGGTGACAAGATCTTTGATGACGCGGTAACGGCGCAGGTTATGAAAGCGACGGGGTCGAGTTCACGCAGGTGCCGGCGCAGGCGCTTGATCAGCTCGACGCGCTCGACGACATTGGTGTGCCACCGCACGTTCGGGCCGCCAGCAGATCCAGCTCCGAGCGACGGATGACAGGGCGGCAATCCTCCAACGAGGACCGCGCGCCAAGGCCGCGACCTGCCTGGGCCACCAGCTTCGCGTGGTCTCCACGGGTATTGCCCACTATCCGCTCGGCCAGCTTGCGACCAAACCATCGGCAGCCATCAGCTTGTGGCTGTTTGTGGGCGTCCACCCCGATCACGACGTCGTTCATCTCCGCGTCCTCTCGCAGGGACCAGGTGACAACCACACGACGACGAGCACGTGTCCATCGGAACACGAACACCGAGCAACTCCGTGATCAGCACACAACATGATCAACCACCGAATGATCGTTACGGAAACCGCGCCTGATCCGGGCTCAGCCCAGGTCCTGCGGCTCTAACGAAGGTGTTCGTGAATCGCCTCGTGGTTGATCACATGGAGGCGTGGTTCGTGCGCGAGAGCGGCGATCGCCCACCTCCGGTGTTCGAAGGTGGGCGATCAGTCCTGCAATCGATCAGCGCACAGCGTCGATGCAACCTGTGCAACCACTGGTGGGCGACGCCGCGGAGCTGCTCGGCGGTGAACTCGAACTGGCAGGAGGTGTGACGGTCGTCGTCACCGGTCCTGATGCGACGGTGTCGGTATAGCTAGCTGGCGGAGGAGGATCCGTCGTGCGCGGTGGCAGTGCAGACGTGGCGGTCCGAAGCGGTGGTTGCCTAGGAGACGAGCCTGATGAAGAGGATCTAGTGGACGTGACAATGGATTGGGGTGTTGACGCGACAACGGATTGCGTAGTACTCCTCCGGATCAAGCTGGGCCGCTCAACGCTTCGGCTCGCAGGCACCACGCGGGGAGAGCTGGTGTCGGTATGGGGCAGGCTGAAGAAAATCCCGAGGCCTATGCCAACGGCGACAAGCACAGTGGTGACAGATAGCGCCACCAGAGGAAGGCGCCGTCGATGTGCACCAGCGGACCGCGTGGTGTGCTCAGACGTGGGCGTCTCTTCTGGCATGGGTGTCAGCCCTGACCAACGGTTGGCGGCGGCCCTGGCTCAAAGTCCGGATCCGGAAAGTTCCTGTTGAGCGCCGCCTTCCACGCGCCCGAGGTGATCATCTTTTCGATGGCATCGTTGATACTTCTTCGTCCCTCGTCGTCGTTCTTGCCCAGACCGATGCCGTAGCGCTCCTCGCTGAACTTGCGCCCGACCAACCGCAGCAGCTCGGGGTTCTTCGCCGAGTAGCCGGCCAGGATCAAGTCATCGGTCGTCACCGCGTCCACCTCGTTGTTCAGCAGCGCGGTGACGCACAAGTCGAACCGTACGTACTCGACGAGCTGGACGCTCGCCGCATACTGCTGTCGCACGCGTTCGCTCGATGTCGTGCCCGTCACGCTGCACAGCCGTTTGGAACTCAGATCGCTCGGCCCGGAGATCGACGTCTCTTCCTGGCGCACCAACAGGTCCTGCCCTGCGATGTAGTACGGCCCCGCGAACGCCACGCGTTGCTGCCGTTCCGCGGTGATCGAGTAGGAGGCCACAACGAAGTCGACCTCACCTCGTTCGATCGCAGCTTCGCGATCAGCTAGCAGCACTTGCTTCCAGGTGATCGACTTCTCCGGCACCTTGAATTGCTGGGCGATGTATTTCGCAACGTCGACGTCGAATCCGCGAACTGTGTCGTCGGCCAGTCGCTGCCCGACCCCAGGCTGGTCGAACGTGATGCCAACACTGAGGTGGCCCTCCATGCCGTGTTCGAGTATTGGCGAATCAGTTTCGGAACGACCGCAGGCCGAAATGACGAAGGTGACTGACAGTGCCGGCAGCAGAGCGGCGAGTATTCTTACCTGCGTTGGCAAAATTTCTCCGGAGGTAGGAATGAAACTGCTCCTTGATTGCCCAGAGATTAGATTGTGAGGTCATGCTCATGACTGAGCGAGCGTCGTTAGTGCGCTGTTTTGTGCCTTTAGAGGCAGAACCGTCCGAGGCTAACGGGCGGATGTTGCTACGCTATTTGACTTGCTGTGCCTCAGGAGTGCCTCATGAAGCCAGGCTCGCCTTGGCCGTGCCGGCCGAGCCCCCCATCGAGCGGTACCTCTCGTCAGACCTCATCGGTAGCACTCCGGATGTCCCACTGTTTCAGGGTCCCCTGAGCAGCAGGACAGTTCGGGTAGCGTTCGATGGCATGAAGGGCCGTGGAGGCAGCGGAGCCACGCGGGCCGTAAGGATGGCGGTTCTACTGACGTGGTGATCTGCTGGGACCGCCGCGGTGAGGACGTCGTTGGCTACTTCGACGAGTTCGAGGTCGAAGTATTGCGCGGATACGCAGAATGCCTGCTCCGACTGCTGGACCACCGTGTCGCCACATACACGTCGGTGGGTGACTCGCTCATACCCAGCGCGACAACGACAGACCCGCGCCTCGCCGCGTTGCTGCGTGCCGAACTCGGGCCAGACGAGCCAGATTGGGCGCTCGCCTGCCTGGAGGCAGGCTGCTTCGCGAGGGTCGCCATTCGCGTCCTGGAGCACCTGGACACGCTGCCCCCGTCTGGCGGTCTTGTGCGGCTCTCGTCGGAATCGCTTCCCCGGTGGCTGAGTGTGATCCACCTGTACGTGGTGGTGATCGTTGCGATGACCGACTACGAGGGCTGTGTGGTGGGGATACCTGTGGGGCCGACTATCGAATGGCTCATCGATATCTCCTCCGGCTTGGAATCACTGGGGGCGGTCGACTTCACGCAGAGTCCGAACAGGACCGCGTGGTGACGGGACACTCTCTGCCTGACCTGCAGGGAGATCAGTGGCGCACGGATCGGAACCAGATGTGTTCACACTGCGCCGGCATTCTCGGACAGGTCGACCAGAACCTGTCGCGCCGCAACAGGTGTGTGCACTTGGTTCGATCTGGCAGTGTGCGAACCGTTTCGTGCTGGGTACACGGCACCGCCGAGCAGTTACAGTGAAACGAGTGCGTCCACCTGTGCGTAGAACAAGCCGTGCTCAACCGCAGCTGTCTGTCATGTCCCGGAGGTAGAGGAAGCCGAACGGGTGCTTCGTTGAGTCGATGAGTGTCAGTTGGTTCGTAGTCCATCACGGGATTGTCGGCGACTAAAGGCTTTGCGCTGCAAAGCAAAGCCTTTAGTCGCGCTTGTCGCCGTCGTGATGATCACTCCCACGGATAGGCTGATCACCCTCCGAGGCAACGTACAGCAAAGTTGGCCTCAGCCCTCGGCATTCTAAACCACCGCGTGCCCTCATCCGCAAGGACGCTGCAGCATTGCCCGTCCGTACTGGCGTTGGCGCAGAACAGGGCAGTGACCGGTGGTGTCTACCGTTTGCCGACACTGATACCGCCCACTGCTGACGACATGCCGTTGTACTGCCCAATCCGAGCTGGGCACGACCCGTGGCCGCCGCACCCATGCCCAGCTCAACGCCTCGACTGCGACAACGAGCCCATGGTCTTGCCCTCGGACCACGTTGGTGCTGTTTGCTGCTCACAGAGGCAATGCCTGATCGGAGGGCAAGCCAGTGGTCGTTTTTGGTAGGCCGGGCCTAATTCTTTGGATGAGCCCAGCCACCCCCCGCCGAACACTCGTCTCCGCCCCAGCCGTTTGGCCCACAAACCCTGAACGCAGTAACATCACGTTCAAGACTACGGGACGATGAACTGTCGTGGTCGGCGTAAAGCTTATGCATGTTGTAATCGTCTTTCAGGAAGTAGTCCACATGATCCCCCCTGCCTCGGTTGTAGACCCAAATCCAACTCGTCACCCCACCGCCCTCATTATTGTTGTTGACCTGGGCCTCATAGTAACCGAAGCCCCGTTTCGAATACACGGACACTGAGCAGACTGCGGGGCAGCTGTAGTCAGATTCGTAAGCCGATGCGGACACACTGATGCTCAGCCCTGCGGCCAGCGAGGCTGCAGCGATGGCCAATCGAGTCAGTTTAGCTACCTTAGACTTCATTGAATACCTTTTCGGGAATTAAGGTGCGACTGTCGCAGTTGTCAGTTCACAACCATTAGGCGTCGACCTGGAGGAGACTTGACGTCGGCCCGCCGCTTCGGCAGGCGTCGAGCCTAGCTGAAACAACAATTACCGGACCGATGAACTGTCGCGCACAAATTAGGCCACAATACTGCTGCGGACAGCATTCCACCGTCAAGATCTGGAATCAATAGGTGTGAAGCATCGAGCGGCAAAGGTGCACTCGATTGTACCCTTTGAAACCGCCAGACAACGCCGACTCATCACTCTTTGTCGGAGTTTACCAGCAAGCATGATGCTGCCTCGGCATGTCCATCCTGTTGTCGACGACTTTGTCCGAGAATTCTCTGGGCTTCTTTCGCGAGGAAAGCTGCGGCCTGTTTGAGGATCTCGTCATCGTCGCGCCGCTGTTCTCCGCCGCGGCGCGGCGGGCTCGGTCTCGTCGCTGTTCAGCCAGTCGTCGCGGGTCACGGCGTCGCGCTGCCCTTCCGGTCTTCGAGGTGGGCTCGCTGCAGCATCACTGGATTGTGGAGCCTCTGAGGCCTTCCGAGTAATCCTTTGTGGGGTTGTTTGATCAAGCCTTGTTCGTCATGTGGTGCGGCCGTGTTCGTGGGGAAGCAGGACTAGGGCGGCGGCGCCTACGCAGCCGAAGCGTCAGGGGCGCCCGCAGCAGCGGCGCAGGACCTTGAAGCTGGTCATCAGCGGAAAGTTGGCGCGCTCAGCGCGGCAGCGCGGGGCGTCATCGAGGACCTTGCGGCCTTGCTGTCGATTGCGAGCTGCTCGCTCTGAGGCTTCTTGGCCAGGATCGTGAGGGTCGCGGTCTCGCCTTCGTAGCCTACGTCGGCCAAGGCCAGGGCGCCGTTACTGGCCGACGCGGTGATCGCGGCCACCAGATCGGGGATCGGCGCGGGCAGCATTGATCCGGCAAGGCAGCACGTCCGAGGTCCACAACGGCCAACCGTCCAGGCGGAGATCACATGTTTCCGCCATACTGGTGGTGTTTGCCGCCCTACCACAGATCCACCCCGGTCCTGGGGCAGAGCGCGGAGATCCGGTCGGTGTTGTTCAGCGTGCCGTCCACGATCACATGCGAGTGCCAGGCCGACTTCGCGGCTAGCAACGCCCGCGCAGCGACGGCCTGACCACCGCAAACACCACGACACCCCCATCCCGACAGGTGTCCGCGGTGGACACGGCGATCGCGTTGTCTCTGGCCAGAGCCGGCATCCTGGTGTTCCTCCAGGAACCAGCTCAGCACCCAGCACCGCCTGCTTGTAGGTCCCCAGCGAGCGTGCTCCTGCGCTTGCCTCGCCGTTCGCGTTCGGCGTGCAGGAGCGGACAGGAACAGAACGGTGTTCTCGGATGCTTCCAGGCCAGCGGTGTACGAAACACTCATCGAGCGCGGGACCCGTGTGAAGTTGATCTGCGAGAGGACCGCTTCATATCGGGGGTTTGCATCTTTTGTTGCACCGTAACAGTTCCGGCGCGTCACCAGCTATTGCTATACAACGTCGCCGACAGTTGCGTGGAAAGCCTCACTGGCTTGCCCTCGGCCGATCGGCGGTCACGCAACTGTGCGCAGACATTCCCGAGCCTGGAGTCGCGTCTGCGGTCGGTGCCCGGAAGGATGCGGCGACGGGATACGGGAGGCTCACAAAGAATCACCCGGTTGGTCCGTGTTCCGCGATTCCAATTCAGGTGACCCGGCCAGGTCGTGCGTATTCATCGTCGGATGTGGTGAACTGGAATTGGCGCGCTGCTTCTGATTACTTGACTCCAGGCCCTCCTCATAGAGGAACGCAATGCGTTCTCTGGCCTGCTGCGCCGCGTTGTCCAGCCAGGCTAGCCACTCGTTTGAATCGCTCATTGTTTCCGTCACTCAGGTACTCCGATTGAGCTGTTGACTCGATCATCAGATTGATAGGGCGCACGGAATGAACGTATACTGGGCTCCGCGCGCCCTGGCAATTGTAGGCAAGGCCTACATACACTTCTGTTTCTTTGCGCTCAAAGAGTGCGCGATCGATCACGGATACCTGCCCTTCCAGCCTCATGTAGCAATGTGAAGCGCCTTCAGTCTTTGCCAAGCGATCTGGCATCGTTGTCATGACTTCGTTTCCAGCTTGATTCGATGCGGAGGGCGCCAACTCGCGGACGGCTGTTGGGATGACCGCGTGCTCCGGCCAAGAGCGAGCGGGTCTGCTGCACGAGTAGGTGACAGTTGTAGTCACGCAGCCTGACTGGCTGGCGTGGTCATGATTGCTTCGTATTCGATAGGGGTCAACCGGCCGAGGGCGGCCTGGCGTCTGCGGCGGTGGTAGGTGCGTTCGATCCAGGTGACGATCGCGATCCGCAACTCGTCACGGGTGTCCCAGGTGCGGCGGTCGAGAACGTTGTTCTGCAGCAACGCGAAGAAGCTTTCCATGGCGGCGTTGTCGGCGGCAGCGCCGACGCGGCCCATCGAACCGGTCAGGCCGTGACGCGCGAGCGCACGGACGAACTTCCTGGAACGAAACTGCGATCCGCGGTCGGTGTGCACCACGCAGCCGGCGACTTCATCGCGGCGGGCGAGGGCGTTGGTGAGCGCGGTGACGGCGAGGCGGGATTTCATCCGGGAATCGATGGAGTAGCCCACGATCCGGTTGGAGCAGGCGTCCTTGACCGCGCAGAGATACAGCTTTCCTTCTGTGGTGCGGTGTTCGGTGATGTCGGCTAGCCAGAGCCGGTTCGGAGACGCGGCGGAGAAGTCACGCCGGACAAGGTCGTCGTGGACCGGCGGACCGGTCTTCTGCCCGTTGCGGCCGCGTTTCTTGCCGAACGCGCTCCACCAGCCCATCGACGAACAGATCCGCCACGCGGTCCGATCCACCATCGACACGCCGGCGTCGCGCGCCTCATCGGCCAGGAACCGGTAGCCGAACTCCGGATCGTCGCGATGAGCGTCGAACAACGCGTTCGCCCGATGAGCCCGCTCGAGTTCCGAGTCGGTGACCGGCCGGGCACGCCACCGGTAGTACGGCTGTCGAGCGATGTTCAAGACCCGACACGTCACCGCGACCGGGATACCGTCCACGGCCAGCTCCGTCACGAGCGGGTAGAGCCTTTTCCCGGCAGGTTCGCCTGCGACAACTACGCGGTCGCCCGGCGCAGGACCTCGTTCTCCTGCTCCAGCAACTTGATCCGCTTGCGCGCCTCACGCAGCTCGGCCGAGTCGTCCTGCTCATGCCCGGCTTGGTGTCCTCGTCGGCGTCGGCCTGGCGCAGCCACTTGAACAACGTCATCGGGTGCACCCCGAAGTCCTTGGCGATCTGCTCGACCGTCACGCCGGGCTCACGGTCACGAGCGACCCGCACGACATCGTCGCGGAACTCCTGAGGGTAGGGCTTGGGCACAGCGACATCCTCCCAGCTCACCATCACGACAAGCCAACTCAGATGTCACCTAACGGTGCAGCAGACCCCTTCGTCTCAACTTCTCCAGCGCGGCGCCTGAGGCGTGTTGAGCAAGCACAGGAGAAGTCGGGTCTGAGGTGTTGTCTGCGTCTGCGAAGCCGTTCCACATCGCCCGGTACGCGCCGACCGCGCTGTCGCGAGCCGAGGTTGTTGGTACCGCAGCACTCCCCGTAGGCGACGCGCCCGGTGCAGGACCGCGGTCGCACGAGCCCAGCAGTACAACCGCACTTCCCAGGGCCAAGAGCGTGTTCGTCTTCTTCATCGTGGCCTCCAGAACGGAAGGTTGAGTTGGGGTGTCGAGGTGGCCCCGCGTGGGGGCATTGAGGCCACCTCGACCAGCGTGCCCGGAGTGAAAGTGATCTCCGGGCGAAGTTCGTCGGCGAGCGCGACCTGAACGATCAGCACGAACATGGTGCAGGCACGGTGAAGTGCTCGCGGCGCTTCGTTCGCGATGACCGGGTCAGGCTCTGGCAGCGGAAGGCACATCACGCCACCTCCGTCAGGCTTGCAAAATCGAGAAGATGGCCCCGAGGAGGAGAGCCGGCCCGAGCGCAATGGAGTCGCGACGGCCGATGCGCCTCATGACGAGCAAAGCGCGTGTGCCAGCTCCTGCCGCGATGAGGCCCGAAGTCAGTCCTAAAGCGACGAACGACCACCCATGCCACCCCAGAACCAGGGCCAAAGACGTTGTGAGCGTGACGTCGCCGAATCCCAACTCGGGACCAAGCACCAGATAGAGGAGCAGCCCGACTGCGAACGTCACAGCAGCAGCGCAACCAGCGCGAAGCAAGGGGTCGACGTCGCGAGACACGAGCGCCATGAAGCCGAGCTGAACGAGGAAGCCCAGGAAAAGCGCGCCAACCAGGATGTGCGGCAGTCGCTGACACGTCCAGTCGACCAGCGCGAGCGCCAGGCCGACGATCACCAGCCACGCAACCAGTGCCGCAGAACGCGGAACCGCCTGTGCTGCGTAGGTCAACGCTGATCCCAGAAAGACGCTCGCCGCAAGGGAAGTCGTCCAGCCGATCGAGTCGAACAACCGCCGGGACACCGGCTCGCGCCGCGTGATCGAGAAGCTGATGAGCACCACCAGCGGGCCCGAGGCGATGCCTAGCAAGCCGTAGGACAGCAACGTGAACATCCCGCCCTCCCGAGGCCGAGCGTCCGAGAGGCAGGTGTGAGAGGACGGCGCGAAGCGCCAAGAAGTGGTTGCTGGTGGTGGAAGTTCGCCGAGACATGTCGATCCCCGATCGCGTTGGAGGCCAGCACACGGCTGCCTCACCACTGCGTTTCAGGGATCAGCTCGATAGCGACAAAGCCAACCCAATCGGAATAGTCCGATTGGCCTAGCGTAGGCAGTGACTCAGGTCACGTCAAGTCCGCGGCTTCTTCGAGTTGCGACGACTCAGCAAACGCCCAACGGCAGGTACAAGATCCTGATAGAGGCCGCCCAGCACGTGAACGAGCGCTGAGACGGCACGAGCATCCGATCCCACGAGGACACGTGCGCGACGGTGTTCCACTCCCCTTAGGACGGTGAGTGCTGCTTCCCCCGGCTCGGTGCGCGCGACCTTCTTCTCGAACCTCCGAACTACGGCGTCACGGGGCTCACCAGCGGCGTAAAGCCCGTTGCGGACGATCGGCGTACGGACCCCGCCGGGATACACGCACGTCACGGAGACATCGCTGCCGGACTCCGCCAGCTCCTGCCGCAACGATTCGCTGAACCCGCGTACTGCAAACTTCGAGGCGTTGTAGGCGCCGTACTTCGGCATGGCCATCAAGCCGTACGCGCTCGAGAAAGTGACGACGCGTGCGCCCGGCGAGAGCATGACAAGCGGCAGGAAGGCCTTCACCGTGTGCACGGTGCCAAGCCAGTTGACCGCCATCACGCTGTGGATGTCCGAGACCGCCGAGCCGAGCAGGCTGCCGCGTTGGATGATCCCCGCCGCGGAGAAAACGGCGTCGACTCCGCCGAGTTCCTCCCCGACCAGAGCTGCGACTTCCTGCATCGCAGCCCAGTCGGTGACGTCGATCCTTCGAACGAGCACCTTGCCGCGGCCGCATTGACCGGCAGTGACCTCCAGGCCATCAGCATCTCGATCAAGGAGTGCGAGGCGAGCTCCTCGCTTGGACAACTCGGCTGCGAGCGCGTGCCCAATCCCAGAACCTGCACCGGTGATCACCGCGACTTTGTTCTCGAACCAGCTCATGGTCCCCCGGCACTCTTAACCGAACGATGGCCATCAACCGCTGTCAGGCAAAGTCAGCGTCACCAACGCGGCAATGGTGTGCTGATCGAGCAGCATGAGCGCCGCTTCGACGGACACCTCCATCCAGTCGTCACGCTCCGAGCGAAGGCGCAACGGACCACACGCCCGCCCGCTGGAAGCGAGCTCCTCCGACATCTTGGCAGCTGTCCGGAGATCCTCGCGGTGAATCGCCGGTCGGCGTGCGACGTCGAGCTTCCACGCAACTCCTGGCATCGGATCGTCGATCCACCTCAACAGCCTCATCGTCCGCAGATCGACGATCGCCCGCCACCTGCCGGATGTCGCTTCAGCGGCGAGGACCTGCTGAGCTAGCAGAACCGGTGCCGGAGGAGGCGCCGCCGGCACGCTGTCGGCCGCGCCGATGTCGTGGGTAATACCGCGGACGATGCGCTCGATCCGTCCTGCACCGGTGCGCACCTCGACGCACCGGCAAGCGAAGTGCGCCGCACGCCGGACGCCGTCATCCCGCGTCACCGTCCAGGTGGCTTGATGTTCGTTCCCGACCGTCGCGTTGACGAGAAGCGCGAGCGCCTTCGACTCGTCCGAGTTCGTCTGCAGGCGCCCGTACGCGAACAGTTCGGCCAGGTCGTGCTGGTTTCGCCAGTTCTCCGCGCTCGTCCCGTAGAGCCGCAGCAGATCATCCGACCTGCTGCTGATGTGCTGGGTGACGTTGATGTGCCAGGCGCCGGCCGGGTCGCGCGGAGGAGGCTCCTCGTCCGGCCGGCCAACCCACACGTAAACACCGTGGACCCCACCGCCGTACGTAGCCAGCGGATGGCCGATGATCCGGCGCTTCCCCGCGGTCGCGGCGACTTCGAGAGGTTCTCCTGTCTCGACGACCCGAGCGATCAGAATCAGCACGTCCGAGAGAAAGGCCCACGGCTGAGCACAGTTCGCAGTGGAACAAGATTCCTCGGATTGCGCCCAACAGCCATCACCGTCGGCTCTCTCCGGTGACCTCCGAACGTCTCCACGAGCAACCAGTCCGTCGCCATCGCTCCGTCCCCCCGGTCGAAGATTGGCCTGACCAGCCAGTCCGTCGCCATGGGAGCGATCAGTACCCGATCACTGACGTGGTCAGGTACACGATGACACGGTTGTTTCGGCTCTCGCCCGACTACCGTGGTTGGAGTTCATCCAATCGTGCGAAGGCCCTTCAAGGCCCCACAGAACGCACCAGGGCCTGCTAAGCGGCCGCGTGCTGTGCGATGAGTTCCTCAAGCGGTATCAGGGCGCACCCCTTCAACTCGCGGATCAGCGCTGAAGCGACGGTCCAACGAATATCCGGATCTTCGTAGGTGACATTGGCCGCCGACACTGGGGTCGGCCCGAACATGCCCCGCTGGTAGATCGCGCCACGCACGCCTGCGATCGGGCACTCACGAACGCGGACGGCAACAGCACCGCGGTGAAGAGCTGGACAGCGCTTCAGCGAGAGCGCGACGCACAACACGCACACGGGCGGCTCAGTCGATGCCATGCCTTCCGGCCAGCTCGGCCAGTCGCCTCGGTAGTCACGCAACAACCAGAGAACGCCCTCGTCCGTGCGGTCGGCCGGGCCACCGCACACCTGGCACAGCAGCTTGCGCATGGCGCGTCGCTGCCTCAGCGGGTGCACCTTCCCGAACTCGGGGCGACCGGTTCCCGGACGAACGCCGATGCGGCTCCACAGCACTCCATGGGCGTCACGATCACCCAGCCCCTCGTCTGCGTAGCCGACGCCGCCGAGCGGGTGTTCCACCACTCTCGACGGCAGATCTTGCTCAGCGGACCAGGTGGTGATGTACGGCGCGATGATGCGGCCGGATTCGACAGGTGCCTGCGTGCTCACAGAGCCACCTCGGCTTTCTGCGCTGGCTGGGAGGCCATAGCCAAGCCCGGTGGAGCTGCGCTGCGGAACACCTCCATCGTCCCCAGGAGGTCCCCGATGCGTCCCCTCGATCAGCGCTGAGCTGCAGGAACGCCGCGATCACTCGATCGGGGGTCTTTGTGCCGCGCGCAAGGCAAGGGCTGGGATGGCAGCCACCTTCGCCGGATCGATCTCCGACCAGATGATGCCTTCCGGACGCCGAGACGGACCGCACTCGATGACCTGCGTCGGCGTGATGATGAAGTCGACCGAGAAGTCGTGGCTCGTCTCCGGCAGCTCGTCCTCGACCACCTGGAGGTCGTGCACGGTCGTGACGATGGGTGTTGCTTCGTGGATGAGCCCGGCTTCCTGGAGTAGAGCGACCTCGATGTCCGCGTAGCCCGCGCCCTTGCCGAGTCGCGCGCCCCGGCGGTCGACTGCGACCGAGCCGCACACGACGAGATCCACCTGCGGCATCTCATCGGTGTCGACGGTTCTCGCGAACGTCGCCGCGACCTTCGGCATGGCGGCCTCGGCCGGCGAAACGGGCAGCTTCGCCGGATCCAGTTCGTAGAACGGCTTCGCTCCAGCGAGCTTCGGGACCGCGAGGTAGATCAGCTTGCCCTGCGAGAGGCCCAGCACTCGAACCGGGATCTGCGGTTTGTCGGGCACGGCCTTGACCACACGCGCGGATTGCCAGATGGCGAGTTCGGCAAGCTTGTCCGCCGCTGCTTCGGCACCAACGAAGTTCGGGATCGACCCGTGCACGTCCGGCGGAGCAGCTCCGTGTTCGGCCAGCAGATCCCAGACGCGGTGACGGACTTCGTTCTTGCCCTCGCCGGGACTGCCCACGAACTAACCTCCTAGGTCGCCGCCATCACGGTCAGCAGGCGGTCGTACACCTGATCTATCACAGGTTCCGCGCGCCAAGGGCGAAGCTCTCTCGCCGCATTGAAAATGACCTTGAGGCCGCCACCGCCCCAGGTGCCCTCGATCGAGTCGATCGCGAGGTGCAAGCTCGCGGCCGCCTGTTCGAGGTCGCGCTGCAGGATGTGGGTCAGGCTAAGGTTGGCCAGCGCGATGCTGCGTGACTTCGACCGCGACCGCGCCTTGACCGCCACTCGTTCCAGGGTGGGCTGGGCTTTCGTCGCGTCCTCCAGCCGCAGGTAGCAGGCACCGGCCAACCGGTCGTGCTGTGTCTCGGAGAACATCTCCGGCACGGGGTCGTCCCCGGTCTTCTGCTCGAAGTGGTCCTGCGCCAGATCCAGTGCACGTTCGCAGGCTCGGCGTTCGCCGAGCATCGCGTGCGCCTCGGCGGTGTGCAGCACCGCAAGGCCTTCCAGGACTTCACTGTTACCGCGCGCAGCCACAGCTGCTTGCTCGGTCAGCCGAAGACCGTCACGTGCATCGTCTTCGCCGTAGAGCGCGACGTACGAAGTCCGGAGCAGCGCGATGCTCTCCAGCACCGGGTCGTTGATCTCTCGTGCGGCTTCCGCAGCACGATCGAAGTGCTTCCGCGCCTCGAGGTGATCCCGGCGCTGGGAGGCGTCCCAGGCGAACTGTCCCATGAGCGTCGCCGCCTCGGCCTCCGCCGCAAGCAGGTCCCGCTTCACCCCGTACCGCTGAGCGTGCTGCCGAAGAAACCGAACCTGCCCCAGCAACTGCCCCGCCTCGGCGAGCAAAGCGGTCGACCGCTCCCTGTCGTAACGCTCTCCCAGCTCCACAACGTGGTTACGGAGCCTGGCAACGGTTTCGAAGTCGGCTTGAGACGGGTTCGCGAGCGCCCATTCGACCCGATCGAGTCCGTCCTGCACCTCAGGCTCGGACTCCGCGTTGAGAAGGTCGATCAACTTCTGGGTGGTGAGCCTGAGCGCCTTGGCGAGACGTGGTTGGTTCAGCGGTTCAGGAGTTGCCTCGTTGCGTTCCCACTTGCCGACCGTCTTCTCGGCGACTCCGACCGCGAGCGCCAGCGATTCCCTCGAGAATCCCTCCGCCTTGCGACGGTCAGTCAGTGCCTTCCGCGGCGGTGCCATCGCGGTCTCCCCTAACACGGATTCGCCTAACCAGCAGCGTAGCCCGAGAAACCGTCTCCACGAGCAGACCTATTGGGATCGCTCCAATATCACCCAATTGGGTCAGGGCTTTGTTTCCGCAGGTAGAAGCTCCAGAGGGGACGTTCAGGGGACATTTGAGGCAACTTCGCGGGCTGGCGCGGATATCCGCAAGCGAGTTTCAGTAGATCACCGCCGACACCACGAGCGCTCGACGCGCACAGGTTCACGGGAAGTGATCGGTCATGCCTCGTCCTTTCAAGTGGCAGCCCCACGAGGGGTCGCGCCATGCGATACCTCAAGAGCTCGCCGCGAACGAGGTGGGCAACACCCTTTGCGACCTCGAAGTGACCGCGTCGACCGACAAGTGGGCGGACTCCGAACGGTGCTGGCCCACCTGCAAGACGTGCGACGCGGTGTGGCGAGAGCACGAGCACCTTCTGCCATGGCCAAGGTCCGCGAAGTCGAAGGCCACTCCGGTCCTAGAAGACGACGAGCTGGAAGGCCAAACCTTGCCGCCCGCGGACAAGGCCATGCAGTTCAGAGAACTCGTCACCACGCTGGCACTGCTCGCTGTCGAGTTCGACCAGCAGGTCGACATCAGCGCCGCCTGATGAAGGCCTTCCGATGCCTCACGAGTGTTGAAAGTGGACGAACTGATGGACAAGATCGACACCTGCACGATCCAGCACGCTGCTGTGGACGTTGTCGCGCAACGACAGCGCGAAGCGATCGACGCTGGTAAGAACCAAGAAGTCTGTGTACGACGAGTGATCCAGCAACACGTCGACAAGGCCTTTCCCTTTGGACGCGCACTACTCTCACGGCATGCGGGTCTCGTGCTGCTCGCCGCCACGTTGGCGTTCGGAGGTTTCGCCGCCTTCACGTCGCAGGACTTGCCTGCTCTCGCCGTGGCCATCGTCCACACTGCAGTGACTCTTCTCCTGCTCGACATCGTCCTTCAGATGCAACGACGTGACGGCCAACTCAAGGCAGGTCTTTACGTCGCCGCAGTCGTCGAACGCGCTACCGCCACGCTTACTGAGACCGATGGCCGCCAAGCTGATTGACGGGAAGGCGAGCCTGGAGGTTCGCGCGCTCAGCCGGAGGGTGCTCGGTTGGCGCAAGAGGCGGAACTGGACTTTGGAGGAGCTGAAGGAGATCGTCGGTTTCTCCACGGCGAAGCTGTCCCAGCTGAGCAGTGCGGTGATTCGGTGTTCTCCCATGGACGTCGTGAAGATCGCCAGTGCTTGCGGAGTACCGGACGACGAAGTCGAACTCTGCGTTCAAGCGTCGCACCGACTCGGAGATCCACAGACGTGGGACTACGTGACTCGTGGCGCGTGGCCGCGGCTCACGTGGACCTACTGGGATGTCGCGGCCGAGGCATCCGAGCTGGTGATCGTGGCGGCAGACGCCATTCCGGAACTCGTCCGCACTGCCGCCCACCATGCCGCGATGCTGCAAGCAGGCGCGACTGCTCACGAGCTCGACTCGAAGCTTCGGGAGGAGATTCTCAGCCGACTGGCCACCGGACCGCGAGACGCCGCGCAACACGGGAGCGCCGGCCCGCTCCTTGTGCGGCTGATCGTGTCCGAATCCGTGCTCACCAGCAACGTGGGCGGAGCACGGGTGGTGGCAGATCAGCTCTTGCACCTCGATGAGCTTCAGGAATCCCTGCCCAGCCTCGCGATCGAGGTCGTGGACAGTGCTGCTGGTCCGTACTACGGCATGGGGAAGTCGTTCACCGTCATGCGATTCGTCGAGAGGCGCTTCGACGACGTGGTGCACGTCCGGGCCATTCACGGCGACAGCTGGCTGGAGGCGGAGCGTGAGCGTCAGCCCTACGAGCACGCACTCGAGTCGCTCGGAGCGGTTCTGCGACCACGGGAAGAGACATCGCCCTGGTTGTGCCAAACAGCGATGCAGCTCCAGGATCCGTTGCACAACAAGCGACCCAAGCGGAGCGAAGGGTGCCGGAGCGCGATCAATCGCTCAGGCTCAACGGCGTAGCGCTGAAGATGCCAGCAAGCAGGTCGTCAAGCAGAGCGGGGAGGCGAGCCGGCAGCAGTTTGTCCGTGCACTGGCGAAGTTCCGCAGCTGACCACCAGCGCCGTTCGATCAGCCCGGCCTTCTCGTTCTCCGTGGGCTTGAGTGCGACTTTCGGCGCGGTGTCGGTGATGCGGCCGAGGAAGACGTGGTCCTCGCGGTGGTGGTCGCGGCCCTTGTAGTGGAAGCGGGATTCGCGGATCCACAGTTTGCGCCCCAGGGACGGAATGATGATTCCCGTCTCCTCCGCCACCTCACGCAGAGCGGCGTCCTCTGGTTTCTCCCCCTCGTCGAGACCGCCGCCGGGCAGCTCCCACCAGTGATGGCCGCGGTCGTGCGGATCGCAGGCGTGAACGAGCAGCACGCGGTCATCGGCGTCGAGCAGCAGCACCCGTCCGCCGATGCGCGGGGTGGTGGCGGTCGTGGACATCCGGCAGGTGTTCCTCGCGGTTGGCTGACTGGGCGGCAGCCTGCGCGGGTGGTGCCGGAGTTCAGAACAGAGTTGGCTCCGGCTCGTTGAGCGCGTCGACCGCCGTGGCGGGGTCAGACGTTAGCAGCGTCTGCGTCGCACTCAGCGCCAGTGTGACGGCGAGTCCCGAATGATCCGTTAGACGGGATCCATCGGGCGCGTTTTCCCTGGTCTCGTGGATGTATTCGCACGTCATGAGCCTCTGAGCGACCGCGTGCGAACCATGGGCGTGGTCGTAGCGGTAGCCGAGGTCCGCGCGGCGTGCCCAGCTGTGTTCGACTCGGTCGGGATGCAGGTGTCGGAACAGGTCGGCGAGGCCGTGTCGTTCGGTCAGGCCGGTGTAGAAGGCGTACTCGAATTGGGCGAACTGGCCGCGGTGAGGTGGCTGGTGGTGGGGTTCGAGGACGTTGAGGTCGCCGAGCAGCAGCAGTGGAGCGTTCGAGCTGGTGTTGTCGAGAGCTTTGTGGAACTGCTCGATCCAGGTCTTCTTGCGCTCGGTCTTCTCCAGGGTGGCGTCGCGGGACGGCACATAGGCGCCCGCGACGCGCAACGGTCCCTCATCGGTCTCGACGACGACGCCGGTTGCACGTGCGGGCAGGTAATCCAGGGCTGCACCCAGCGGGTCCATCGCGGTGACGATCTTGCTGACGATCATCACGCCGAGCTCGCCAGGTGCGTGTGCGGGAAAGGTGACCGAGTATCCGGCGGCCGCGAAGGTCTTGGCCAGGAACTCGCTGCCCGCGGTGGCTTTGGTCTCGGTGAGGACCAGGACTTCCTCAGGGCGGGCGGCGAGCCATCGCAGCTGGCGTTGGGCGCGGTCGATCGACGGGGCGCCGACGTTGACGGTGAGCAGGCTCAGCGGCATACCGCGATCTTCTCCTCGAGTACTCGGTGGATCAGCGACACGATCCTGGCAGCGATTGTGGCCGCGTCGTCGGTGGTGCAGTCCAGGGTCTCCACCAGCCAGCCCTTGTTCTGCAGGTCCACGACGGCGTGGACGTAGAGCCCGGCTTCCATGTCGCTGTTGTCTTCGGCGCGTTCGAAGCGGCTGTGCCCACCGCGTGTTCGAAGCCTGTCGTCGATCACGGCCGGGTCGCCGTTGAGGATGACAGAGAGGTCCGGCCGGTAGACGCCGTGGTTGAGCTGCCACACCGTCTCCGCGGACAGACCGTCAAGCCCTTGCAGGACGAGCGAGGAGGCGACGTAGCGGTCGCAGATCACGACCTGTCCGTCACGCAACGCGGGTTTGATCTCGGTATCGAGCTGGTGGTGCCGATCGGCTGCACACAGGCACGCCAAGGCCATTCCGCGATAGGTGTCGGTACCGTGCCGGGCGAGCTCGCCCAGCGGCGCCCGGGATGGCTGGGCGGTGGCATGCACGGGCACGCCTGCTGCGGTCAACGTGTCGGCGACCAGTTTCGCCGCGGTGGACTTGCCAACTCCGCCGGGGCCGTCGAGCGTGATCAGCGTTCCCGGCAATCGTCGTGGCTCGTCGAACAAGGCGCTCATGCCGGCATCAACGGCAGCAACTGGCGTTCCCCCGCAATATTGTCGGTAGTCGAGATCGGGCACTGCTCCGCGTCGACATCCCCGACTCGGCCACCGGACGCGACCACCGCAGCGGGACAGCCCTTGCCGCAACCGTCGTTCATCGAGCATGAGCCGCAGGTGCTGTTGGCGCCTACGCGATAGCGGTCGTGGAAGCGGTAGCCGTCCAAGCGCTGCGCGATGTCCGGGTCGGTGAAGATGTTCCCGACGATGAACTCGGTGTCGGTGTGCTGCGACGCTGGTGTTCTCGCGGCGAACACCAGGTACGGGCACACGGTGACCTCGCCCGGAGTGAACACGTAGATGATCGTCCCCGCTTCGCAGCCGGACAGAGGCTTGCCAGCGGAATTTGGGAAGCGGATGTGCGCGATGTCGAGGTCCAGTCCGTCAAACGGCGCGGTGAGCGCGTGGATCTCCTGCATGTGCAGGGTGGTCTTCGCGAGTCGGGACTGTGACTTGACGCCGCGTCCCATGCTGCCCAGCGGGTTGAGCAGCACGTAGCGCGCCCCGTTCTGGCGCGCAAACGTACACAGCTCGACGTACTCCTCGTTCTGTGCCAACGAGTTCGGCGTGCACAACAAGCCTTGCAGGATGCCGGCCGCGCCGAGTTTCTTCACGGTGGCGATGGTGACGTCGAAGCTCGCGCGGTCGCCGCGGAACTTGCCGTGCGAGTCCGCGGCGAACCCGTCCAATGACACGTTGCAGTGCACTCCGAGACCCGCGAGTTCGTTGATCTGCTGACCGCTCAAGGTGGTGGCGTTGGTACAGATTCCGACGTCCATGCCGACCTCGCGGAACGCGCGCACGATGGCCATGAAGTCCGGGTGGATCGTGGGTTCGCCGCCGGTGAGCGTGACCCGTCGGACGCGCGCTGCGCTCAGCTGCGGGATCACCTTGTCGACGATCTCCGCAAGTGGCATCTGCTTGCCGACGCGGGTCGCGGACACAAAGCAGTGTGCGCAGCGCAGGTTGCAGTCTTCGTTGATCTGCACGAGCGCCTTGCGGTACGGGCTGTCCACTGTGGTCCGAAAGTAGCAGGATGTGGCGAAGGCATCTTCGGCGATGCTGCGAGCACCGGTCATCGTGAACCTCCCCGTCCGCGGCATGCGATTCGCGTGCCGTCGGTGATCGAGTGCTGGATCGAGCCCCCGAATAGATGTTCGGATGAACAGTAGCGTGGCTTTAGATGTTCGAGTGGACATCTTTGGGACAGTTCCAGTACAACTGCGATCAGCGACAACTCAACTGTCTGCACGGACAACAAGCACGTCAGCGCGGGTCTCCAAAGCGGACATGACACTTCGGGAGGCGACGGTGCCCGACATCGGGGACGAGGTTGACGCAGAGGAGCTGCTCGCGACCCTGCTGGGCTGTCCGCCGGAGATGCTCGATGTCAGCCTCGACCAGCTCCGGACCCTGGCCGTGGTGCACACCGCGGGCACCGCACAACGCGCGGCACGCGTCCTGGGCCGCGAACAGTCCAGCGTGCAGAAGCAGCTCGACAACCTCAACCGAGCCGCGACTCGACTGGTGGGCGAAGCGTTGGTGCTCAAACAGGGGCGCGGCAAGGACTTCCTCTTCACGCCGTCCGGCGAAGAGGTCGTCGCACTGGCGATTCAGACCTTGTCGTCGTGGACCGAGAGCCTGAACCGCAGCCGGCGCAGGCTCGGATCCACGGTCACCTTCGGCACGACCGAGTTCACCGTCGAGTTTCTCGGCGCCGTGTGGCCCACCTTGCGTGAGGACTTCGAACGCCGGGACATCCACCTCAACATCGAACACGTCCGCACCCGCGACTTGTGGCGCAAGCTCGACGCAAAAAAGGTCGACATGGTCTGCGGCAGCCTTGCCGCACAGCCTGGGCGGCCACCAGCATTGGACTACGACTTCCTGGAGTGGCACCGCGAACGCGTCGCGCTGCTCACCAACCTCACCACCCGCGAACTACCCGACACTCCAGTGACCTTTGTCAAGTTGCCCAGCCTTCCACTGCTCGCACCGACCGCCGGTCTGCTCGCTCAGTTCCTCGGCCACTGGTACGGCCCCGACTACCGCGGCACCCTCGACGTCATCGCCGACATCGACTCGCTCAACTACGGCCTCAACCTGCTCAACACCGAGCTCCTGCACGGATGCATGCTCACCACCGAACGAGTCGCCGACGCAGTCCTCGAAGGACGCCTGCCCGGCCGCGGACTGCGCAAGATCGACCTCGCAGACGACTATGACCCCGCGCTCGAGATCGTCACGGGAATCTTCGCCCGCAAAGGCGAACGTGATCGCTACGCCGCCGACCATCCCCTTAACCTGCTGTGGGAAGCGTTCGCGGCAGAGTCCCCGGCGAGAGCAGTCCCTGCCACTCTTCCAGGTTGATCCCAACCGCCACACGCGTCCAATCGAACACATGTGCGAACCTGGTGATAGGTTTTCGCGTCATGGATCGGCAGCTGCTCGAACCGTCCCAAATGGACGGCAAGCTCACGTACAGATACGACTCGACCGGCCACCAGGTCGCCCTCCTCCCGGCGAGGTGCAAGCTCGGACGCCACACCCTCGGCCACTCCCAGTTCCGCGCCGTCGTGCAGGACGGTGAGGCCACGATCAGCTGCCTGGCCTGCGCAACCGAGGGCGCCGATCACTTCTGGCGATTGACCGCCGCAACTCCCGCGCCCGAACGCGCAGAGCTCTGCGAAGAGCTCTACTTCGATCTTGCCCTTCGCCGCGCTCAACGAGTCATCCCACCGGCAGGCGGCCATGACGCTCAATAGTCCGTTCACCACCTGGGAGGGCGACACCGTCCACGGCCGGAGAGCCGTGCTCACCGGGGTCTCGGTCAGCCTCGACAAGTTGTTCGCTCGAAAGCCCGGCGCCGACCGACACGTCATCGCGACCGGCCTCGATCTGACCGGCGAGGTTCACGGTCGGCTACACGGACGTTTCCCCAGCATCGAGGGCGACTGGCTCGGCGTGGTCAACTACGAGATCAGCTACGCCGACGGTCGCCGGGAGCAGCTCCACCTGGTTGACCAGCTGGTTCCGTTCCACGTGCTGCGCCTTCGCGAATGAGCCGTTCCACCGCGCACGGTTAGGCCGTTCGGGTTACCTTCAGATTCCTGGTGACGAGGCAACACGCCGGGAGCGGAGGTCGCCGTGCCCACTGCACACGACTCCGTTCCCGCCTGGATCGACCCGATGCTGGCCAAGCCCGACGGTGGACGCCTGCGCGAGGGACCACAGTGGGTCTACGAGTACAAGCTGGACGGCTACCGCGTGGCGATGCGCATCGCCGCTGACGGCACCACAGTGCTGACCAGCCGCAACGGTCTCGACCTCACCGCCGAGTTCGCGGAGCTGGCCGAGGTGCTCACCGCTGTGCTGCGAGGGCGTGCCGCGGTGCTCGACGGTGAGGTCGTGGTCTACAACGAGGCGGGGCAGATCGACTTCGGCCTGTTGCAGCAACGGCGTGGCCGCTTCCAGAAGCACCGCACCGCCCGCCGGACCGAGCCGTTCGCGGACGTGCCGGTTCGGTTCTTGGCCTTCGATCTCCTGCAGCTCGGTGAGCAGCTCCTGCTGAACGAACCGTACGTGCAGCGGCGACGCCTGCTCACCGAACTGGCGATGCCCGATCCCTTCCGGGTCGCGGTGGTACCGTCGTTCACCGCGGCCGAGCTCGCCGCCGACCGCCTCACCCCGCAGCGCCTGCTCGATCGCGTCGCTGCGGAAGGGCATGAAGGACTTGTGGCCAAGAGGCTCGACTCGCCGTACATCCCAGGCAAGCGGCCGGACTTCTGGTGCAAACACCCGCTCACCCAGACCCAGGAAGTCATCGTGTGCGGATGGCGCCCCGGCCAGAGCGGCTTCACCGGCACCGTCGGTGGGCTCCTGCTCGGGGCCCACGACCCCGAGACCGGTGAGCTCGTCTACATCGGTGACGTCGGCACAGGCTTCACCCGGCAGGACCGCGATCAGCTGCGCGATCGGCTGCAACCGCTGGAACGGGCGCGGCATCCGTTCGCGGCCACTCCCCCGCGCGAGGACGTCGTGCGTGCCCGGTGGGTCGAGCCGGTGCTGGTGGGCGAGGTCCGGTTCCGCCAGTTCACCCGCGGCGACGACGGCCGACTGCGGCACACCGCGTGGCGTGGTCTTCGCCGTGACCGCGCACCCGGCGAGGTGACCGCGCCACAACCCGGCCGGCCCACTCCCCTTGTCACCGCAGAGCCGGAGATCGGCAGCCGGGTGACGGTGAAGGCGGGCAGCCGCACCCTCCGTCTGTCCAACCTGGACAAAGCGCTGTACCCGGACGGCACCACGAAAGGCGAGATCATCGCCTACTACAGCCGGATCGCACCCGTCCTGCTGCCGCACCTGCGCGACAGGCCCGTCACGTTCGTCCGCTTCCCCAACGGCGTGCACGGACAGAAGTTCTTCCAGAAGAACACTGATGCGAGCGCACCGGACTGGTTGCCGACAGTGGAGTTGCGCGGCGGTGGTTCACGACGCGGGGCAGATGCTGATGAGATCGTTCGCTATCCACAAATCCACGAGCTCGCCGCGCTGGTCTGGGCCGCCAACCTCGCCGCGCTCGAACTGCACGTTCCTCAATGGACGGTTAACGGTGGCGCCCGGAACTCGCCGGACCGGCTGGTGTTCGACCTCGATCCAGGGCCGGGTACGACGATCGTGCGCTGCTGCAGAGTGGCCGAGCGCCTGTACGACGTGCTCGCCGAGGACGGACTGCTCCCGGTGGCGACGACATCGGGATCGAAGGGATTGCAGGTGTATGCAGGCATCGAGACCACGAGCTCTCAGGCTCCCTCGAACTATGCGAAGACGATCGCGGTGGCCTTCGAACGGGACACGCCCCAGCAGGTGACAGCCACGATGGCGAAAGCTCGCCGCGAAGGCAGGGTCTTCATCGACTGGAGCCAAAACAACCCGGCCAAGACCACCATCGCGCCCTACTCACTGCGTGGCCGCGACGAGCCCACCGTGGCGACACCGGTCACCTGGGACGAGGTCCGTGCTTGCCGGAGACCGGAGCAGTTGGTATTCAGCGCGGACGAGGTTCTCGAACGGATATCAGAGATCGGTGACCTGTTTGCTCTGGTCGAACAGAACAAAGCACCGTTTCCCGGCTGAGACGGGAGCAGGCGCTTGAGCATCCGCTCGCGTGAGTCGTAGCGTTCAGCTGACTTTCGGCGATCACGCCGGAAAGAACACCTTCACCAGTGAGGGTGGGAGGAGTGCCCGACGGTGAGCGACCAGGCGGGAAGCCCGCAGCTTGCGCAGACGAAGGTCTCTGTCGAGAACGGCGTCGTCGTGGTCACGCTGACTGGCGAGGTCGATATGGTCAATG
>NZ_JBEXPJ010000092.1:0-32847 GCF_040611995.1 Lentzea sp. NPDC006480 | reverse complement strand
TCCGCTGCGGCGACGAACGCGTCGACCGCGCGGTTCACGTCCTCCGTGGTGTGCGCCGCCGACATCTGCGTGCGGATGCGGGCCTGGCCGTCATGACCGGCTACGCGCGAGCGGAGGTCGTGCTGCGCGCGGGCCGGGTCGCGGAGGCGAGCGAGCTGAGCGCCGGCTTCAAGAAGATGGCCACGCTCTCCCCGATGCTGAACGGGTTCGTCACGGAGTGGGGCGCGATGCTCGACGGGCGGATCGCGATCGCCGAGGGCAGGCCGGACGACGCCGAGCCGTGCGTCGCGGTGGCGGTGCGGACGACGTCGGAACGCGGAGACATGCCGGATCTGGCGGGAGTGACGGAGCTGCTCGCGCTCGTGCGGCACGCGCAGGGTCGCGACGAGGTGGCGTTGAGGTTGCTGGGGCTCGCCCAGATGATCCGCGGACGCATCGATCTGGGCGACCCGGACATCCGCCGGCTCGCTGAGATCCTGGGCATGCCTGAGCGCCTCGGCATCACGAAAGCCGAGGCGCTGCAGGAGATCCGTGCGGAGGCCGGAGCCCTCTAGCCGGTTGCCTCCAAGGCACTAGCCCTGTTGGCGCACGGTCCGGCTGATCCATGAACGGGCTAGACCCGCTTGCGGTAGGCCCAGGTGGCCAGCGGGAAGAACACCGCGACCGCCGCGACCATCCAGATCAGCGAACCGGTGAGCGGTCCCGCGATCGGACCGCCGTTGAGCAACCCGCGCAACGCGTCGGCGAGCAACGACACCGGGCTGATGTCCGCCCACGCCTTCAGCCAGCCCGGCATCGTCGAGGTGCCGACGAACACGTTGCTGCCGAACGTCAACGGCATGATCAGCACGAACATCATGCCCTGCACCGCGCCCGGCGTCTTGAGCAGCATGCCCACGAACACCGACGCCCAGCAGAAGCACAGCCCGAACACCAGCGCGAGCCCGATCGCGATCAGCAGCTCCACCGGCCCGGTCTGCACCCGGAAGCCCATGATCGTCGCGACCACCAGCAGCACCAGGATGCACACGACGTACCGCACGATGTCCGCCAGCACCGCCCCGATCAGCGGCGCGGACCGGGCGATCGGCATGGCGCGGAACCTGTCGAACACGCCCTTGGAGACGTCCGTGTTCAGCTGCACGCCCGCCGTCATGCTGGCCTGCAGGATGTTCATCACCAGCACGCCCGGCACCAGCATCTGCAGGTACGCGTCGGTGTTGCCGGCCAGCGCGCCACCGAACAGGTAGGTGAACATCACCAGGAAGATGATCGGCGCGATCGTGACGTCCGCGAGCTGCTCGGGGTTCTTCCGGATCTTCAGAATGCCGCGCCACGCGAGAGTGAGTCCATGCCGCACACCCCGGTCGAGTGAGATGGTCGTCATGCGCGGCTTGCCCTCGGTCTCGCGCTGCTCGGTCGGGTCCAACGAGGTGGTGGTCATACCAGGCTCCCCTCAGGCTCGCGCTTGCCCGTCAGCGCCAGGAAGACCTCGTCGAGCGAGGGCAACCGCAGCGCCAGCTCGTCCGCGGTGATCCCGGCGTCGTCGAGCTTGCGGACCAAAGTGGACAGCAGCACCGGGTCGTTGACCGGCGCCGTCAGCAGCCCGGTGTCGTCGTCCCGGTGCGGCCTCGTCCCCGTGAGATCACCGAGAATCCGTTGCACCACATCGAGATCACGTGCCCACGTCGGCCGCACCTGCAACGTCTGCCCGCCGACGCGGCGCTTCAGCTCGTCCGACCGCCCCTCGGCCACCACCTTGCCGTGGTCGAACACCGTGATCGTGTCCGCGAGCTGGTCGGCCTCCTCCAGGTACTGCGTGGTGAGCAGCACCGTCACCCCGTTCGCGACGAGCTTGCGGACCACGGCCCACACCTCGTTGCGCGCGTGCGGGTCCAGCCCGGTGGTCGGCTCGTCCAGGTACAGCACGGACGGGTTGCCGACCAGGCTCGCCGCGAGGTCGAGCCGCCTGCGCATACCCCCTGAATACGTCTTGGCGGCCCGCCCCGCGGCGTCGGTCAGCTCGAACTGCTCCAGCAGCTCGGCCGCCTTGGCCCGCGCCCCCGTGCGCGAGTAGTCGAGCAACCGGGCCAGCAGCACGAGGTTCTCCGTCCCCGACAGGTCCTCGTCCACCGACGCGTACTGCCCGGTCAACCCGATCAGCGACCGAACCGCCCGCGGGTTCTTCACCACGTCGTATCCCCCGACCGTGGCGTGCCCCGCGTCCGGGCGCAGCAACGTCGCCAGCACCCGCACCGCCGTGGTCTTGCCCGCGCCGTTCGGCCCGAGCACCCCCACGACCTTCCCCTCCGGCACCTCGAGGTCCACCCCGTCCAGGGCTTTGGTCTCCCCGTAGTGCTTGACCAGGCCTTCAGCCCTGATCGCCAGCGACATCGCTCTCGTTCCTCCCTCTGTCAGGGTGGAACTGTGCGCCTGGACGCTGGCAGTCCACGCACAGCGCGCTGTCAGCGGCTGACAGCGTGCTTTCGCAGCAACGCGGCCAGCACCACGCCGACCGCGACCAGCGGGGCGATCCAGAGGAACGCGGTGCCGATGCTGTGCGCGATGTCGTCGGTCAGCAACGCGCCGAACGCGGTCACGCCGAACGCGGCGCCGATGGAGCGGAAGAACGTGACGGCGGCGCTCGCGGCACCGATGTCCTCAGCGGGTACGGCGTTCTGCGCGGCGGTCAGCGCCACCATCGGCACCATGCCGATCCCGATCCCCATGACGAGGAAAGCGCCGACGAGCACGAGCTGCGAGGTGTCGGCGTCCAGTGTGGCGAGCAGCAGGAGCCCGGCGACCGTGATCGCCATGCCCGCCACCAGGACGGTCCGGACCCGCCGCGGGTTCGCGATCCACCGGCCTGCCAGCGACTGGCTGAACACCAGGCCGATGACCAGCGGCAACATGTGCACACCGGAGGCCGTCGCGGACACTCCCCCGACGACCTGCAGGTACGTCGGCAGGTAGACCAGGGCGCTGAACATCGCGACGTTCGCGACGAACCCCACCAGCGAGGCGATCACGACCGGCCGGGAGGTGAGCATGGACAGCGGCAGGATCGGTGCCGCGGCACGGCGCTCGACCGGAACCACCAGCGCTGCCAAGGAGATCGTCACGACCACGAGCGCCAGCACGCGCGCCGAGGTCCAGCCCCAGTCGCTGCCGAACGACGCGATCAGCACCAGCCCGGTAGCGGCACCCGCGGTCAGCAACGCCCCGAGGTAGTCGATGCGTGCCGCCGAACGCCGTGGTGTGACCGGCAACGACCGTGCGGCGATCACCAGCGCGACCAGCCCGACCGGGACGTTGATCAGGAACGCCCAGCGCCAGGAGAGCTGGTCGGTGAACAGGCCGCCGAGCAGCGGCCCGAAGATGCTCGCCACCCCGTACACCGTGCCGAACATGCCTTGGTAGCGCCCGCGTTCGCTCGGCGCGGCGATGTCGCCCACCAGCGCGAACGTCAGCACGATCATGCCGCCGCCCGCCACTCCTTGCAGCGCCCGCGCGGCGATGAGCTGGGGCAGGTCCTGTGCCAGGCCGCACAACGCGGACGCGAGCAGGAACGTGGCCGTGGCGACGAGGTACAGGCGCTTGCGCCCGAGCATGTCGCCGAGCTTGCCCCACAGCGGTGTGACGGCGGTCGAGGCCAGCAGGTAGCCGGCGGTGACCCAGGCGATGTTCTGGAAGCCACCGAGATCGCCGGCGATGCGGGGCAACGCGGTGGCGACGATCGTCGAGTCCAACGAGGCCAGCAAGACCGCGAGAACCAGTGCTGTCATCGGCGCCCGTGCGTTCGACCGGACGGGCGCTTCCAGGGTCGCGGTCATGCCTTCACCGTCACGGTCTTGTACTCGGTGTAGGTGCCGAGGCCGACGGCTCCGTACTCACGGCCAAGACCGCTGGCCTTGAAGCCGCCGAACGGACCGTCGAAGCCGATCGGAGCGCCGTTGACGGTGACCGTGCCCGAACGAATCCGGCGTGCCACGGCCATCGCGCGGTCCTCGTCGGCGGACCACACCCCACCGGACAGGCCGAACTCCGAGTCGTTGGCGATCCGGACCGCGTCGTCCTCGTCCTCGTAGGCGATCACGACCAGGACCGGGCCGAAGATCTCCTCCTGGGCGATCCGCATCGAGTTGTCGACGTCGGCGAACAACGTCGGCGTCACGTAGAAGCCGTTCTCCAGCCCCGCCGGGACGTGCGGACCACCCGTCACCAGCCGGGCGCCCTCCTCGATCCCGGTGCGGATGTAGTCGAGAACGCGCTGTTGCTGGTCGCGGCGGACCATGGGACCGATGAACGTCTTGTCGTCGTCGGGAGCACCGACCGGCAGCGACTCCACGAGGTCGGCGAGTGCGCGCACCACTTCCTCGTAACGGCTGCGGGGCGCGAGGATGCGGGTCTGGGCGATGCAGGACTCGCCGTTGTTGAGCAGCGAACCGAACTTCAGGCCCGCGACGACGGCGGCGAGGTCAGCGTCGGGCAGCACGACGGCGGCGGACTTCCCGCCCAGCTCCAGGCTGACCCGCTTGAGCTGCTCACCGGCGATCGACGCGATCCGGCGGCCCGCCCTGGTCGACCCGGTGAACGCGACCTTGTCGACGTCCGCGTGCCGGACGAGGTACTCGCTGGTCTCGCGGTCGGCCGGGAGCACGCTGATCACACCCTCGGGCAGGCCGGTCTTCTCCAGCAGCCGGGCGAGGAAGTTCATGCTCAGCGAGTTCTCCGGCGACACCTTCAGCACGACGGTGTTGCCCGCGAGCAGCGCCGGGATGATCTTCGCGAGTGCGGCCGAGAACGGCGAGTTCCACGGGATGACCGCGGCGACGACACCGATGGCCTCCCGGCGCACGACCGAGCGGAACGGAGAGGCCGGATCGGACGGTTCCAGGGTCTGCTCCCAGCCGAACTCCTCCGCTGCCTTGAGGTAGGCGGCGGCTTGGCGGCCCAGTCCTGGCTGGCCCGCCTTCGTGAACCACAGCGCCGACCCGTTCTCACTGGAGATGAGGGCGGCGATCTCGTCCGCGTGCTGCTCGCGAAGCTCCACCAGCCGCCGCACCACGGCGATCCGTTCGGCGGGCGGGGTCTCCGGCCACGGGCCTTCGTCAAACGCCTTTCGCGCGGCGGCGACGGCGCGGTCGACGTCGGCGGGCATCGCCTGCGCCGCGCGGCCGAGCACGGACTGGTCGTGCGGCGACACGATGTCGAGCTGCTGGTCGCTGCTCGGCGTGGTCCACTCGCCGCCGATGAAGAGCTGGTCGTACGTGATCATCGCAAGTCTCCTGCTTCGTTGAACTGTCACATCAACGTAGCACTTATCGAGACACGAGCCATCTCAGCGATGCGGTAATTGTTCCAAGCGTCACATCAGCTGCTATGTTCGTGGGGTGAGAGCAGACGCCGCCCGAAACCTCGAACTAGTGCTGTCCACCGGTGCCCGGATGCTCGCCGCAGACCCGGCCGCCAGCATCGCCGCGATCGCGGCCGAGGCAGGCGTGGACCGCAGGACCGTCTACCGGCGCTTCGCCAGCCGGGAGGAGCTGCTCGCCGCCGTCTACCAGGCCCGGCTCGACGCGATCGAGGGGGCCATCGGCGCCGCGCGGCTGCGGGAGGCGCCGGTCTCGATCGCGCTGCACCGGTACGTCGAGGGCATCATCGGGGTCAACCGGAAGTGGCCGGTCGAGCTCAGCCGGATGACGGCCGACACCGACGCCTGGGCACGCCGCAACCGGGCGGTCGACGAGGTCGAGGCGTTCATCCAGCGGTGCGTTGACGAGGGGTTTCTGCGGTCGGGACAGCCGGCGGGATGGATGGGCGCGGTGCTCGGGCACCTGCTGCACCTCGGCGGGCAGCAGCTGCTCGAGCACAGTCCCGCTCAGGCCGCGGACGTCCTGGTCGACACCTTCCTGAACGGGTGTGGCGCCTAACGGCAGAGTTCGAGCTGGTGCTGCAACTCCTCGACGTCCGCGCCGGGCAACGCCAGTGCCGCGTCGAAGTCCTGCATCGCCAGTTCCGACTGCGCGCACGCGAGGTAGGCCATGCCCCGGTTGAGCAGCACGTCAGGATCCGCGCCGACCACGTCCAACGCGAGCGTGAGGTCGTCGACTGCGGTCGCGGCGCGGCCGAGCCGGAAGTGCGCGACGGCGCGGTTGACCAGTGCGGCCGGGTAGCGCGGGTCGCCCGCCAGCGCGGCGTCCAGGTGGGGCAACGCCTGTTCGGGCTGGTCCTGTTCGAGCTCGATCGTGCCGAGCATGGCGAGCAGCCGCGGCTCGTCGGGTGAGAGTTCGAGCCCTGCCACGACGTCCGCGTGTGCGGCTTGCGCGTCACCGGTGGAGAGCAGCAGTTCCGCGCGGGTGAGGCGGGTGTCGACGTCGCCGGGTTCCATCTCCAGCACGTAGTCGAAGTCGGCGAACGCGCCGTCGACGTCCTCGACCGCGAGCCGCGCGGTGCCCCGGTTGTAGTACAGCTCCGGGAACGGCGGGCCGATCTGCACGGCCCGGTCGTAGTCCGCGAGCGCGGCCTCCAGGTCGCCGCGCTTGCGGGAGATCTTGGCGCGTTCGCTCAGGTAGTCGGTGTAGAGCGGGTCGAGCTCGATCAGCTCGGAGAACTCGGCGTAGGCCTCGTCGGCGCGGCCCAGCGCGGCGTGCAGGCGGGCGCGGTTGTAGAACAGCTGCGAGCGGTGCAGCACCCACTCCTGGTCGTCGAGCTCGTCGTTCAGCCGGGCGATGCCGCCGTCGACGAGCTCCAAAGCCCGCTTCAGGTTGCCCCGGTGCATCTCGACCAGCGCCAGCCCGTTGGCCTGGAACACCTCGTAGGTGCGGCGCTCGGCAGGGTCCGGCAGCAGCGACGCCAGCGTGTAGGCGTTGTTCTGCCAGCCGATCGCGGCCTCGTGGTCGCGCGGGACGAAGAACCTGGTGTGCAGCATGGCGATGCCGTAGCTGACCGTCATGTGGACCTTGGCGTCGGTGAACTTGGCGCGCAGGTCCAGGTACAGCTCAAGAGACTCGGTCAGCCGGTCCAGCGCCACCAGGGCGGAGGCCGCGTGCTGGGTGAACCTGAGGTACTGCTTCGGTTGCGTGGCCGGGTCGGTGACCGCACGGCCCCGGATGCCCAGGTCCACGACGGCGGCGGAGAATCCCGTCTCCACGCAGAACTGGAACGCCCGGTCGAGCACCTCCTGGCCGCGGCCGTGCGGGTCCGTGCCGCGTTCGCGGTGGTAGGTGACGGCGCCGATCAGCGTGCCCCAGTCGGCTCCGGGTTCGAGCTCGTCCGCGCGCTCGTCGTGAAGTCGTTGCAGCACAGCGGGATCGGCGTTGTCGTACGCGTCGATCTCCGCCTGGTTGGCGCTCGTTCCGTCCGACCAGATGTAGGCGGCGACCAGCTGATCGTGACTGCGGTCGTCGTGCTCTGGCTCAGCTTCCTCCACTGTGGACACGACGACCTGCAGAGTGGCGGGATCACAGCGACGGGTGAGCAGTTCCACGAACTCGCTCGTGGTCGGCTCGGCGGCGTGCATGTCCTTGAACACCAGGCACAGCGGCTGGTCCCCCGCCTCCGCGCGGCGCCGGGCGAGGTCGATCAGGAACGTCACGATCCCCTGGCTCATGCACCGGATCATCTGCGCGCCGTAGAACCTCGTGCGCTGGGAGAACGGCCCGGCCGACGCCAGTGTCGACGGCGCGGGCCCGATCAGCTCCGCCAGCTCCGGGATGCCGTACAGCAGCTCGACCTTGTGCTGCTCGACCAGCTCCGGCCAGCGCTGCTGGGCATCGGGCAGCAACGCGCGCAGGACCGTGTCCACCCCGGTGTACGGACCGCGCAGCCGGTGGTGGCAGACCGCCGTGATCACGTGCATGTCAGCTCACTTCTCTTCCGATCCGGCGCTTGCGCCGGGCGAGATGGGCGACCAGCACCAGCTGGCCGACGTTGATCACCAGCGAGACGACCGCGTCCCAGAAGTAGAGGTCCAGCCGTCCACTTGAGAGGTTCCTGCCGACGATCTCCACGTACTGCACGACGATCGGCAGTGAGCCGAACACCGCCAGCGCCAACATCACCGCGATGCCCAGCACCACGAACGGCCCGTACCACCGGCCTGCCTTGCGGTCGTGCTCGGTCCACTGCCCTTCGTCCACCACCCGCTCCGGACGCCCGAGCGCGCGCCACATCCTGTTGCGCAGCAAGGCGACGCTGGCGTCGTGCAGGTCGTGGCAGTGCAGCGCGGTGGCGAACACGTAGTAGAGGTCAGTGCGCAGGTAGAGCTGGAACTGCCAGATCAGCCGCATCACCACGGTGAACCCCAGCGCGATCGCGACCCGGCCGGTCAGCGACAGCGCGCCGCTCACGTCGCGGGTCGCGTGCGCGAGCAGCCCCAGCAGGCCGAGCACGACGACGTCGGCGAGCATGCCCGACAGGAACGGCAGGTAGCGCTTCTTGCTCGCGACGCTGAACAGGCCGTTCATCCGCGTCTCGAAGACGACGTACATGAACCGGTTGCTCATGCCGAGCTTGCTGGGCAGGCCGAGCCGCCGGCCCGCCAGGGTGTGGAAGCCCTCGTGCAGGAAGATCAGCGGCAGCTGGCCGAAGGTGATCACCAGCTGGACCGCCAGGGCGGACTGGACGAAGAAGAACTGGCTCGGGTCCGGCAGCAGGTCGTCGTGCCGGGCGCCGAGCAGCAACCAGGTGATCGTGATAGCCGCGTAGGCCAGCCAGGCGATCGGCGAGAACGCCGCCGCGCCGAGTCCCTGGAAGCGGACCGGGAGCGCTTGGGTCCTGACCTCGCCGGTGCGCACGAACCCCAGTTCCCGCAACGTTTCCAGGAAGTCGTCCATGTCGATCGGCTCGCCGAACTCGGTCTCGTACCACTGAGCGGCGTTCGCGGGCGACATCCCGCCGGCCATCCTGCCCAGCAGTGCGGCGCCATCGGACGGCAGGACCGCGTAGGAGCCGGTGTCCAGGCGGCCGACGACCGTTTCTTCTCCCTCGGGAACGAAGCTGAGGTCGTGGAAAAGCACTGGCGTGTCGCTGCTCATGACGCCTCCCGATGGCCGGGGGCCGCAGCACGTGGCGCGGCCCCCGGCGAGCTCAGATCAGGCCTCGACGCTGTACGGGCACTTGCAGGTGGCCGTGGTCAGGCGCACGTCGCCGGTGCGGCGGACGGTGATCTTCTTCATCTTGGTGGTCGTCTTCATGGGTATTTCCTCCCTCAAAATGACGCGGCCGGTATTTCGGCCGCACCAAATTCCTAACACGCCGCAGTTGCCGTTCTGCGGCAACAGAACAAACTCAGAACACTCGCAGAACAGCTCGATACGGGCGCCGGAAAGTACCCATTTGAAATCCTGCTACCTCGTAGCCCGATCGGCAGATGTGTCGTTTGGACAGCCGCTGTCACGATCGAACGCGTGGAAGGGGAGGGCACGAAATTGGAGGGTGTATACGCACGTCTCGGACAAGAACTGCTCCGCCTGCGGCTCCAACGTGGACTTTCACTCCGCAAGCTCGCGCGGCAGCTCGGGATGACCGCACACAGCGGGATTGTCGACTATGAGCGAGGTGTCCGAATTCCACCGGCCGATCTCATGACGACTTATGTACAGGTGCTGAAGCCGGACGGAAACCGTCTCGCCCAACTGTACGAAGCGGCCGTGGCGGCTCGTGCACAACAACGGGTGCTCGACTCGATTCAGACCGAAATCCCGTTGGGACCTGCTGACGTGGAATGGGTCGCCCGGCAGTACGTGGAACAGATCATGGCACTGAACAACGTCGTGCGCGCATTGGAAGAACTCACGAGCAAGCTCTCCGCCGCGATCGCCTGAAAATCAGCACGGCAGAACGCGTGACAACACGGGCACAGTGAGGGCCGCGACGACGGTGTGCATCGCCATCAGCGCGAGCGAGTTCACCACGCCGGCACCCGCGGCGAGGATGCCGAGGTCCGGAATCCACGAGACCACGACGACGACCGGCACCAGAACGCGCAGCACCCGCCGCGGGTCGCGGGCGGAACGGCGCACGAGGTACCAGCCGAGCGTGCCGAGCAGGATGCCGATCACGGAAGCCGGCGCGAACTCCGCCAGCGCCAGGCCCATGCGTTCCTGACCTGCGGGGATGAACTTGCCCGCGACCACGGCGATCAGGAAGTTCACCGCGACCGAGAGCACCGCGGCTCCCAGCAGGCCCACGACGACCTCTCCGGCGGTGGGCGCGAGACCTGCGGAACGAGTGCTGGTGTCGGTCATGAGCCGTGTCCTTAGGTAGGCTGATTGCAAGCGGTCACTTGCATTCAAGGTAGCCACCAGGCCACCCTCGATGCAAGTGTTCACTTGCATCGAGGAGGGTGAGTGGCTGGTCGGGTGCCCGACGAGACGGTGTTCGCGGCGGTCCTGGAGGTGATCGCCGAACAGGGGTACGAGCGGGCGACCACCCGTGCGATCGCCGACGCCGCCGGGATCAACGAGGCGACGCTGTTCCGCCGGTTCACCTCCAAGCAGAACCTGCTGCGGCTCGCGGTGCGGGGGAACTTCGCGGGGTTCGCACTCGATCTCGACGCGCCGGGCGACGACGTGGCCGCCGACCTGCTCACGATCGTGAACTACTACTCACGGCTCTACGAGACGCGCGGCGGCGTGGTCCTCACGCTGATGCGAGAGGCGAAGTACAGCCCGGAGGTGGCGGCGGTGCTGGCCGAGCCGGAGGCGTTGCTGGAGAAGGTCGACGAGGTGATCCTGCACCACCAGCGGCGCGGGGCCCTCGTCGTCGAGCCACCACGGCACACGTTCTTCGCGCTGGTCGGGCCGCTGATGATGCGGGCCGTCGCGCGGCGGGTCGACCAGCGCGCCACCCAGAAGCCCGCCGACCCCGAGGCCGTGGTGCGCCGGTTCCTCGACGGGCACCGGCCGGACTAGGACGCCGACAGGATCTTCGTGTTCCACCAGAGGTCGAGCTTGTCGAGGGTGTCGAGGTCGCCCTTCGACTTCAGCACGCCGATGGTGAGGGTGCGGGTGTCCACCCACCAGACCTGGGCGTCGCCGTCGGCCAGGAAGCACGTGACGAACTCGCCGGGCAGCGGGCCCGAGGTGTCGCGGTAGTACAGCGCGTAGTGGATCGGGTCGGACTTGGGGCGGCACCCGCCGCGCTCGTCCATCCGCGGAATGCCGCGGCTGGTCACCAGCGACTGGAAGAACGCGTCCTGCGTGGCGCGGTCGGCGAACAGCCGGAACTCGGCCTCGTCCGGTTCCTGGTTCCGCGGATCCCACGCTTCTCCCCCGCAACGGACGGCGGCGACCGCGCCGCTGTCGGCGTTGATGGGCGTGCACCGGCTGCTGGCGTTGCGGAAGACCGTCGGCAGCGCGGCCAGCAGCGTGTCGACCTGCGGCGACCGCGTCGTGGTGGTGGTCGTGGGCGTGGTCGTCGTGCTCGTGGTGGTGCTGGTCGTCCCGCTGCCGGACGAGGCCGATCCGCGTGTCTTGTCGAGGTTCCCGACGTACACCACCGCCGCGACGATCAACGCCACGACAACGATGGCACCGACAACGAGAGCGATCTGCTCGGCCCGGGAGGTGCGGCCGGGCTGAGGGCGGGTGTGCAGCACGGTGCGAAGCTCGGTCGTGGTGCGGTCGAAGGCAGGGACCGGTGCGGGTGTGGCCACGGCCTGGGCCGCCACCCGCGCGAACTCCCCCGCGGTGGCGTAGCGGTCGGCCGGGTTCTTGGCCATGCCCTTGGCGATGACGTCGTCCAACGCCACCGGAACCGCCGGATTCAGCGCGGAAGCCTTGGGCGGCACGGAGTTCAGGTGCGCCCAGATCTGGGCGGCGGTGCTGTCCGCCGTGAACGGACGGCGACCGGTCACGCACGAGAACAGGACGCAGGCCAGGGCGTAGACGTCCGCGCGGCCGTCCACCGCCCGGCCCTCGAAGCGTTCCGGGGCCATGTAGTCGAGGGTGCCGACGACCGAACCCGATGCCGTCAGGCTCGTCGCGGACGATGAGACGCTGCGGGCGATGCCGAAGTCCACCAGGTACACGAAATCGCCGGAGGTCACCAGGATGTTCGACGGCTTCACGTCGCGATGCACGAGCCCGTCGGCGTGCGCGGCGTCCAGAGCGCTCGCCACCTGCTCGACGATCCGCACGGCCCGTGCCGGGTCCACGGTTCCCTCGCGGAGGATGTCCGAGAGGTCGCGGCCCTCCACCAGCCGCATGTCGAGGTAGAGCCGGCCGTCGATCTCGCCGTACGCGTGGATGGGGATGACGTGCGGCTCGCGCAGCCGCGCGACGATCTGCGCCTCGCGGCGGAAGCGGGCGCGGTAGTCCGCGTCGTCGTGGATGCCGGGCGACAGCCTCTTGAGCGCCACGAGCCGGTCGTGCGCCGTGTCGTACGCCCGATGCACCTCGCCCATCCCGCCGCGACCGAGCAGCTGCTCGATCCGGTACGGCCCGAACGTCTCTTCCGTCATCGTCCTCGTGTCCCGAGCGCCGCTGGTTCCGCCTGGCGCAGCCTACAAACTTCTCCGGACAGCCTGAATCGCCCGGCCGGTCGTGGAGACCAGCCGGGCGATTCAACGCGAGAAGCTACGAGGCGAGCGGGATGTCACCTCCGACGCCCCACTGGGTGGTGCTGATCCCACGCACGTACCAGTTGCCCTCCCACGGGCGCCACACGGCGAGGTCGGTCACGCCGTCACCGTTGAAGTCGCCGGGAACGGGGATGTCCCCGCCGACACCCCACTGGGTGGTGCTGATGCCACGCACGTACCAGTTGCCCTCGGACGGACGCCACACCGCGAGATCCGTGATGCCGTCACCGTTGTAGTCACCCACGACAGGAAGGTCACCGCCGACACCCCACTGCGTCGTGCTGATGCCACGCACATACCAGTTGCCTTCAGAAGGACGCCACACCGCGAGATCCGTGATGCCGTCACCGTTGTAGTCCGCCGCAACGGGAACGTCCCCACCGACACCCCACTGAGTCGTACTGATCCCACGCACGTACCAGTTGCCCTCGGACGGACGCCACACCGCGAGATCCGTGACACCGTCACCGTTGTAGTCACCGGGAACCGGGATGTCGCCCGCGATGCCCCACTGGACGGTGCCGATGCCGCGCAGATACCAGTTGCCCTCGGACGGCCGCCACACCGCGAAGTCCGTCACGCCGTCACCGTTGTAGTCGCCCGGGACCGGGATGTCGGCGCCGATGCCCCACTGCGTGGTGCTGATACCGCGCACGTACCAGTTGCCCTCGGAAGGCCGCCAGACGGTCAGATCCGTTGTACCGTCACCGTTGTAGTCGCCTTCCGGGCCCCACTGGGTGAACCGCGAGAACAGCAGCCGGTTCGGCGAGCCGGGGCCGGGGTTGCCGACGACGTTCGGCGTCGCGTTGCGGACGATCGCGTCGTGCACCCGAGAGGCAGGGGCCGCCGGGTGCCTGGCGAGGTACAGCGCCGCCACACCGGCCACGTGCGGGGTGGCCATCGAGGTGCCGCTGATCGTGTTCGTCGCCGTGTCGCTGGTGTTCCACGACGACGTGATGTTCACGCCCGGCGCGAACAGGTCGGTGCAGGTGCCGAAGTTCGAGAACGAGGCCCTGGCGTCGCTGATGTCCGTGGCGTTCACGGTCAGGGCCTCCGCGACCCTGGCCGGCGAGGTGTTGCACGCGTCGGCGTTGGAGTTGCCCGACGCGATGGCGTAGGTGACGCCCGACGCGATCGAGTTGCGGATCGCGGTGTCCAGCGGGTCGAACGCGCCACCGCCCAGGCTCATGTTCGCCACCGCCGGCTTGACCGCGTTGGCGGTCACCCAGTCCACACCGCTGATCACACCGGCGAAGCTGCCGCTGCCGGAGCAGCTCAGCACCTTCACGGCCACAAGCCGGACCGCTTTCGCCACACCGTGTTCCGCGCCGCCGATCGTGCCCGCCACGTGCGTGCCGTGGCCGTTGCAGTCGGTGTCGTTGCCGTCTCCGGTGGTGTTGGTGCCCCAGCTCGCGCGTCCGCCGAACGTCGAGTGGGTGGTGCGGATGCCGGTGTCGATCACGTAGGCGCGCACGCCCGCCGCGGTCGGCCCGTAGTTGTAGCGCTGGTCCAGCGGCAGGTTCCGCTGGTCGATGCGGTCGAGGCCCCACGACGGCGGGTTCACCTGAACGGAGTCCGCCTTGACGACCTGATCCTGGTACACCGCTGCCACACGGGGATCACGCGACAACGCCTTGGCATCGGTCGCATTGGCCTTGACCGCGAAGCCCTGCAGCGCGTGCTGCCAGCTCGCGGTCACGTTCCCCTTGTACTGCTTGGCGAGCGAGGCCGAGCTCGTCGCCGCCACACCGTTGCGGAGGACGACCACGTACTGGTCCGCGATCGCCGTTCCCGCCGGTGCGGCGACGAAGGTTCCCGGTTCTGCCGCCGAAGCCGTTGCCACACATGCCGACATCGCGGTCGCCACAACGGCAATCCCCACAAGCGCGCGCCGTGTGGCGCGTCTGCCCGAGGTGTTCACAAACGCCCCTCTCGTTCGAGACAAGCCTTGTGCAGGTGCACGGACCGCGATCGGCCGATCGCGGAACGGAACCGTGCGCCCGACAGGTTGGTCGTCGCAGCGCGGGTTTCGTAACCGGAAAACTGGGTAGCGGGCCCAAATGACTCCGTCGGGACCACCCGGCTACGCGAGCTGCCCGGCAAGTCACGGCGCAGACAGCAGCGCGGAATCTGGTCCTTTCGCCGCTTTCGTCACACCTACGCCGATCGGCCGTCGCCGTGGTGGCGGCAAGGGATCTAGGTTGCTCATGTGGAAGGGCAGGGGGAACCTCACTTACCGCGTTTGTTCACACCGGGTGTCGCCGTGCTGCTCGGCTTCGTCCTGCTGGCCGGAAACCCCTGGCTGAACCGGGACATCCAGCTCGCGGTGTACGACTTCGACTCGGCCGGTCGCCTCGTCGCCGTGCTGTTCTCCTACCCGGCCTGGCAGGTGGACGCCGAGCTCTACGGCCCGTTCATGTTCTGGTTCGCGAACCTGCGGACCCTGCTGTTCGTGACACTGGCCGTCGCGGGGCTTACCAGGGTGCCCCGCTGGACCAGCGCGGGCGGCCTGGGCCTGTTCGTCGTCACCGTGGGAATGACGGCACTCAGCGCGGTGGTCGCCGGGCTTGCCTCCGCCGGGGTGGCCGTGGCACTGCTGGACACGGGGGACTCCCTGCCGTTCATCGACGCCTCCCGGCCCGAGGAGTTCTTCCTGGGCCAGCTCAGCGCGTCGGCCTCGTTCGGCGTGCTGTTCGGTTCGGTGCTCGGCGCCGTCGCGGTCATGCAGAGCCGCACTCCTGTTCGACGGCAACCTCGTGCCGACACGCCGAAGTCGTTCTGGTGAAGGGGATCGATGAGCCAGCCAACCGCCTTCTCCCCCGACGACACGACTCGCTATCTGTGCGTCGCGGCCAGGACCGACGAGCGCTTCGCCGAGCGGATGATCAAGGCGCTGCTGCACGACGACCTGCACGCGGCGGCGCCGTCGGTCGGGTTCTCGCTGCGCCCGGTGCTGCTGCACGCGCTGGACGGGGTGCGGCAACGGCGGGTCCGCGACTGGTGCCTGCTGGTGGCGACCGCGCTCGCACTGGTGCTGTCTCCACTGTGGACGATCGTCGCGCTGCTGGTCGTCCTGCCGATCGGCGGCAGCCTCGCGCGGCGTGCCGGGGAGTCCCGCAGGCTGCGTGACATCGTGTTCGCCCTGCTGTCGTTGGTGATCCTGCTGCTGGTGTCCGTGACGCTGGTGTCCGCGCTCGGCAACGCGCCAGAGCCGACCAGGAGGACCCCCTCGCCGGAGCCGCCGGTCGACGAGTGGCTGGTCGGCCTGCCGTGGCTCGCGCTGCTCACACTCGGGGTGATGTTCGGACTGATGGTGTGGAGCGAGTGGCAGACCCGGCGGACGTTGCTCGGCGGACTCACCCGAGCCGCGTTCAGCCCGTCGTCGGCACCGCCGTCCAGCCAGGCGTGGTTGTCCGACCGGCTGACCGCGCTCGACGACGCCGAGCGCGGCAACGTGACGGTCTACGACGGCTTCACCCCGTTCATCGGCCACGGCCCGCTCGTGTCGACGTGGTCGTTCGCGCTGCCGTTGCAGGCGCGTGACGCCGACGGGGTGATGCCGCTCGACACCGTCGAACTGGTGGCGCACGTGCGGGAGCGGCTGGCCGGCGTCGGCCTGGAGCCCGACGAGCTGCCGGGCCTCGTGCTCAGCGAGCGCGCGTTCGTGAGCGGCAACGCGCTCACCATGCACCCGGCTCTGCTGCCCGAGCGCGACCAGGCTCCCCGGCAGGAGCTGTCCTCCGAGGACCTCACCCGGCTCGCCTTGCGCCCGCACGGTTCCGCTCGCCACTACCTGTGCGCGCAGGTCCCGTCGTGGGGTGGCGAGGTGGTCGCCAGCACGTTCCTCCACTTCTCCACCGACGGACGGCTGCTCTACCTGCAGTGCGACCGGACCGTGCTGGGCCCGTTGTGGCGGCAGTACCACGACGTCGATCGCATCAGCCCGATGCTCACCGCGGGCGCGATCGGCCGCCTGCTCGCGCGGGCGGCCAGCGGGATGGCCGGTGCCGTGCCGCGCGCTCCGATCCGCGTACTGCGCGACGCCACGTTCCACTGGCGCTGGGAACGGCACCGCACCATCGAGCGCGCGATCGCCGGCCAGGACCTCGGCTACAACTACGGCGCCCGCTTCAGCCTGCGCGAGGACGCCACGGATGCCAACTACCACAACTACTTCCAGAAGACCGACGCCGCCAAGCACCTCAAGCTGATCGAACGGCACGTGCTGGCCGCGCTGCTCGACTTCCTGGACGAGCACGGCGTCGACACGACCGAGTTCCGCAACCGCCAGATGACGATCCTCAACCAGGGCGTCATCCAGACCGGCGGCATCAGCCACGTGGGCAACCAGGCGGTCGGCAGCGAGGCGACCGCGACCGTGCAGTTCCCCACGCCCGAACCCGCCGCCGGAAAGCCGGCGTGACGCCCGAAGGGAAACCTCCAGTGCCGGAAAGCACTCCGAACTACGGCATCCAGCAGTCGGGTGGCGTGTCGAACGTCGGCAACCAGGCCGTCGGGCCGCATGCCCGCGCGGTCAGCCGTGGCATGACCTTCAACGCCGCGCCCGCGACCGGCGAGCTCATGACGGAGCTGATGGCGTTGCTGGAGCGGCATCGCGCTGAACTGCCGGACGAAACAGAGGAAGTCGCGGAGGAACTGCAGGACGAGATCGACTCACCGGAGCCTGATCGCGGGAGGGTCGCGCGGATGCTGGAGCGGCTCACCACCCTGGTGAAGCCGGTCGCGCCGCTGGTCGAGACGGTCGGTGAGCTGACCAAGGCGGTCGACTCGGCGTTCGGCGGCTGACGCTCAGAGGGTCAGCTGCCGGCGGTGGAAGTCGAAGTGCCGCACCGGGAACCGGTAGAGGTCCGCGAGGGTCATGAAGTCCTGGAAGAAGGGATCCCAGCGCGTCGGGTAGTGCATGCCGCGTTCCAGGTCGGGCTCGCGGTCCAGGCGCTCGTGCAGCGCCGCGATCGTGCTGTCGCACAGGACGTTCATCCGGTGGCGAGTCAGGAACGTGCCGCCCAGCCACGACCCGAGGTAGTTCGCCACGTCGAACAGCCGCGTGCCCGCGTTGAGCACGCGCGCGAACCCGCGGCTCGCGCCTGGCGGCATCCTGCTGAACCCGCGCGCCATCGCCAGCAACGCCCGCATGATCAGGAAACCGAGCAGCATGTGGAAGAGCAACTGCCGGTTGGTCCACCTCGTGCCGTTGGACCGGCGCCGCAGCTCATCGGCCTTGGCGTGCGCGAGCAACTCGTGGAAAGCTGCCCGCGCACGCTCCAGCTCGTCGTGCAGTGCCGTGGTGTCCACGCCACCAATTGTGCGCCTATTGCCCGAACTGGTAGGCCCTCAGGACCGTTTGCCGCACCGAGTTGCCGCTCGCGTCCGTCGCCGCACTGCGCAGGCTCACGAAACCGTTGCCAGACGGGTGCGTCAGCTGGGCCGCGTAGGCGTCACCCGACGGCGTCACCGCAGAGGGCTGCCACGTCTTGCCGTCGTCGTAGGAGACCGCCAGCTCGAACGACGACACCGCACCCGTGTTACCGCCTACCCGCAACGTCAGCGGGAACGCCCCGGACGGCGCAACACCTCGTGCGGACACCTTGCCGGACGCGCGCACGAACATCAGCCGCGAGCCGGTGAACGTCCAGGTGGCGTCGACACGCGAGCCCACCACCGAGAACTTCTGCGAGCGCGTCGCGGAAGTCTTCAACGTCAACGGGCCCGGCGTCACGGTGAAGGTGCCACCTCCCGGCGTCTCCGACTTGCCGAGCACCACGCCGTCACGTGACAGCTCGGACGTGCCCTTGATCGCGCCCGAGTCGATGCCGTCACGCTCGCTCGACGACACGACGTCACCGGGTGCGAACAACGCCGCCGAGACGGTCACGGAGCCGTCCTCCCACTCCACCGGATCCGGGATCGGGCCCACCGGGGCACGGTTCCACTCGTTGGTGAACGAGCCCGCGCGCGGGAAGGTCCGATTGTGGATCAGGTGTTCCGATGTCGTGCCGTCCGAAATGGACATCGACTGCGTCCAGGCCACACCCGGCGTGAAGTACTCGGTGCGCGTCGACGGCACCTTCACCGGCAGGTCGGCGGAGGAGAGCTCGCTGTCGTCCCACGGCAGTGCGCCCGAGTCCGACCGGGTAGCGGTCGTGGAGGCGCCCTGCACGTAGTAGGAAGCCTTCACCACAGCCAAGTCGCGAGCTTCGAACGCGAGAGCGGAAGGGACCCGGTTCTTGTCGGCGAAGACCAGGTTGTAGGTCGAGGTGCCGTTCACGAGCAGCGGCCGGTAGACGAACCCGAGCACGCGGTCCTGGGCCGTGGACGGCGTCGCGTAGAACGCGGTGTCCGCGGAGGCCACGTACGTCAGCGACTCCTTCCCGAACACCAGGCTCGCCTGGTACGAGTTCAGCTCGGCCTGTCCCGCCTTGGCCGACACCGGCTTCGCGGACTTCTCGTCGACGGTCGTGGTCGCGTTGGCGGACAACACGATGCCGGGCTTGAGGATCGCCGACGCGTACCGCTTGCCCTTGGTCGAGGACTCGCTGAACCCGATCAGGTCGTACCGGCCCTTGGGCAGCCGCAGCACCTCCCTGGAGCCGTCCTCGACGAACCTCAGCCGGAAGTACTGTCCGGTCTCGGAGTTCACCAGTGCGCCGAACCAGCCCTCGTCGGTGTCGCCGCGCAGCACGCGCTTCACGGTCATGTCGTAGCTCTCCGGTTCGACCGACGCGCCCAGTGCAACGCGCACGACCTGAGATCCGTCCGTGGCCGTCAGCCAGTCGCTCAACAGCCCGTCCTTGGTGGGTTTGAACGACAGGTCCACCGACGCGCTACCACCAGCGGGCACGGTGACCGAGGAAGCCGACAACGTGACCGGCGCCTTCAACGACAAGGTCGACGCGCTTGTACCGGAGTTGAAGAACGTCACCTTGCGGGTCACCGGAGAAGTGCTGCGCGGCCACGGGAAACGCCCGAAGTTCACGCTGCCGACGGAAGCCCGAACCGGAGACGACACCGCGCGGCCGACGTCCAAGCGTCCGGCGCCCTGCTGGTACACACTGAGCGCCGGAAGCGGCGTCGCGGCGTTCATCAGTGCCGCCTTGAGCTCCGGCGCCTTCCACGAAGGGTGTTGCTGCAGCAGCAAAGCCGCCGCACCGGTCACGTGCGGAGTCGCCATCGAGGTGCCGTTCGCGCTGGTGTACAAGGAGTTCACCGGCGTGCCCATGGACGTGCCGGCAGCCCGGGCGGCGATGATGTCCGATCCCGGTGCCGCGATGTCCGGCTTGATCGCGTCGTCCACGAGCCGCGGGCCCTGGCTGGAGAACCGCGACAGCTCGTCCTGCTTCGTCACGCTGCCCACCGCGAGCGCCAGGTCCGCCGCGGCCGGGTTGCCGACCTTGCGGGCCGCACCGGCGTTGCCCGCCGCGACGACGAACAGCGTGCCGGACTTGGCGCTGATCTTGTTGAGCGCCAGCGAGAGCGGGTCCTTGCCGTCGGTCGGGCCACCGCCCAGCGACATGTTCACGATGGACGCACCCTGGTCGGCCGCCCACTGCATGCCCGCGATGATCGCGTCCTCTGGGCAGCCGCCGTCGTCCTCGCACACCTTGCCGATCAGCAACGAGGCGTCCGGCGCGACACCGGCGTACTTGCCGCTGGAGCCTGCCCCCGACCCCGCGATGGTGGACGCGGTGTGCGTGCCGTGCCCGTAGCCGTCGGCGATGCTCGTGCCGGTGAAGTCCTTGGTGGCGATCACGTTGCGCAGGTCCGGGTGCGTCGCGTCGTACCCGCCGTCGAGGTCGGCGACCTTCACGCCCTTGCCGGTGAACCCGGCGTGCCACGCCGCCGGCACGCCGATCTGGGCGTTGCTCACGTCGTCGACCAGGCGTGCCTTGCCGTTGAGCCACATCCGGTCGAACCCCGCGTGCCACAACGACGGGAGATCCGACTTGCGGGCCACAACGGACGAACCGCCCAGGACCGGCAGCTCGCGCACCACGGTCGCGTGGAACCCACCCGTCACGATCAGCGGCAGGTCGGACCGGTGGGCGTCGCCGAACCCGTCGCGGGCGAGCGCGGTGACGTTGAACAGCCGCTCGTCCACCCGTCCCGACTGGACGAGCTTGGCCGCGTCGGACGGCACGACGGTCAGCTCGCCGTCGCGTTTGGCCGTGTGGAACGTGATCCGTTCACGACCAGGCCCGCGAATCACGCGCGGAGCGTTGCCCAGGACGACCTTGTCGCCGGTGACCAGAGTGACCGTGTTCGATCCTGGGTTCGATCCTGGGTTCGATCCGGACAACGGGATCGGATCCGCTTTCGCGACACCACAAAAGCTCGCGACCGTGAGCAGCGCAACAGCGCTGGAGAGCGTCCGCCGACGCATGGAGCCTCGATTCGTTCGGGGGTCGGCGACGGCACGGCCACGCTACCTCCATCGAACGGAATCCTTCGGCCAGGACTCAAAAGGGCGAGATGACTTCGCCTGTAAGGGCAGCCCGCCGGACACCCCAGTCGTAGAGGGCCTGGAGCGCGGGGGCCAGCGACCGGCCTTCCTCGGTGAGCGAGTACTCGACGTGCGGCGGCACCTCGGCCCGCGCGACGAGACCGGCGTCCTGCAGTTCGCGGAGCCGTTGCACGAACATCTTCTCGCTGATGCCCGGCATCTTCCGGCGCAGCTCACCGTAGAAGTGCGGGCGTTCCTTGAGATGGGCGAGGATCACCGCGCGCCACTTGCCGCCGATGACGTCGAGGGCCAGCTCGACAGGACAGTGGTACACAGGCGCTCCTCACCAAAAAGTGCGTACTTGCCGGACGCTCCACCAGGTGCTGGGGTGGGCTTCGTGATCAACGAGACACCCTCTCTCTACACCTGGGCCGGTGGCGCCGACGCGTTGCTCAAGCTCACCGAGGCCTTCTACCGCCACGTCGCCGAGGACGAGCTGCTCGCACCCGTCTTCGCCGGCATGGACCCCGACCACGCACGGTACGTGGCCCTGTGGCTGGGTGAGGTGTTCGGCGGGCCCGCCGCCTACTCCGAGGAGCGCGGCGGCTACGAGTTCATGCTGGCCAAGCACCTCGGCCACGCCATCACCGAAGAGCAGCGCCGCCGCTGGCTGAACCTGATCATGGACGCGGCGGACGAGGTCGGGCTGCCGGCCGATCCGGAGTTCCGCGCCGCGTTCGTGTCCTATCTGGAATGGGGTACACGACTCGCCGTGCAGAACTCCGCACCGGACGCCAAGCCCTTCCACGGGGCGCCCGTGCCGAAGTGGGGCTGGGGCGTGGCGCCGCCGTACCGGGGCTAGTCGGGCAGCAGTTCGACGACCACCCGGTAGGCCGCGGGTTCCGACGTGACGTGCAGGCCGGGGTCGTCGAACATGCGCTGCAACGAGGCGTGCCACTCGGGGTTGGCGGTGGCCCGGTCGAGCTCGCCGCCGGACTTCCACTCGGCGATGTGGACGAACCGCGTCTCGGGCCCCACAGCGAGCGGGCGGTGCAGGCGGGAGCGGACGAAGCCGGGCTGGGCCGACATGATCCGCGCGTTCTCCTGGTACACCTCGACGAAGTAGTCGGCTTCGGCCGAGGGCACGGTGTAGTTCTTGACGACCGTGACCGGCCCGTCGATGCCGGTCCTGGACTCCAGTGAATGACTCATGCCCAGCAGGACAAGGCGCGTCCCCGGTTTGTGACAGGTCAGAGTCTGCGGGCCAGCCGGAAAGCCTGGGCCAGCACGCCGTCGCCGGTCAGCACCGACGCGCCGTACTTGTCGCCCATGGTCACCGAGTTGTAGGTCTTGCGGCTGGAGATGAACCGCGGCTGCCCCGCCGAGTCCACCCCGAGGTAGATCGCGGAGTGGTCGAGCAGCGGACCGTCCGCCGGGTCGAGGTCGAACGCCAGGATGTCGCCGGTCTGCAACCGTTCCAGCTGCTCGTCGGACGGGCGGGCGCCGGTGTCGGCGACGACCACCTGGCCGGGGGCTCCGGCCGTGAAGTCCCTGGCCTGTCTGGGCAGACGCGAACGCGACGGCGCCCACCCCAGCGGGTAGCCGGAGCGGTAGCCGAACACCATCCGCAGAAATCCGCTGCAGTCCAGCGAGTCCTTGCGGACGGGGTCGGGGGGACGTACGACCCCGTCCGCAGAGGTCCACGGAACGCCCATGTAGTCGTTGAAGTCGGCGTCGCTGAGGCGCTCGCCGTTGACCAGCGGGCCGAAGAACGCGCGGCCCGCGTACCGGACTCCCTTGTCGTCCCGCAGATCCGGGGTGTTCCGGCGGTACTGCATCGATACGTCCAGCACGTCCGGCGTGCGGTCGGTCAGCGCGTTCTCCACCCACTGGCGGAGAACCGGATCTTTCTCGCCGTCCGCGCGCCACTGGCGAGGAGCGACTCTGACCCACTCCTGCGTGGTGACCGACGCGGTGGTGACCTCGGGTTCGGCGAAAGTCCGGGCAGGGCCCCGGAAGACGGCCGTGCGCGCACCGTCCGTCAGTGTCGCGAGCCGGTCGCCGAGCGCGTTGAGGACCAGTGTGCGCGGCGGGTCGTCGACCCGGACGAAGTCCAGACGGCGTGGCATTTCCGCCCCCGCGGACGGAACGGGCACAGCGAGGAGAACCGCGAAGACGAGCAATGGCAACGTTTTCATCGCGTCTGCCTGCACCTTTCTCGCACGCCATCCGTTAGGAAAGTTTCCTAACTAAGACCTATACTCGCCTCCGGTCATCCCGGTCAAGACGTAATCCGTCCCGGTACAAGATCCGAAACGGGCGACGGTTCAAAGGATCTTCCACAATGGACGACCGATTTTCGAGTACGCTGCCAGCAGGGCTTCTACCTGCGCGAATGCGCGTCCGCGCGGGAATAGTACAGTAAGTAGTCTATTCCCGGCACCCCCGTACGGCCGGTGCTTTCGAGACGGAGACGCGCCACCATGTGAGTCACGCCGCCAGAACGAACCCGAAGTTTGGACTTCTCGGATGAGTCGACTCTGGCGTACCCGTTCCGCGGTGCTCTCGTTGGCACTGGCCGTTTTGCTGATCATGGTCCTCGTCGTGGCGTTCCGCGCGATCGGTGTCGTGCGCGGCTGCGGCTCGTGCGAGGACCAGCACAACGTGCTCGGATTCTCGTTGCGGCTCAACGTGGTCGACGAGTCCGGCGGAGGTGTTCCCAACGCGACGGTGACGTTGCACGGCGAGAAGACCGAACGCCTGACCGGTGATCAGGGCGGAGCTGTGTCCACACCCGTGTTGCGCGGGCCGGTGCTCGCGGTCGTCGAGGCACCCGACCACCTGCCCGAGCCGGTTCCGCTCGGAAAGTCCGATGAGGACGGTCCGGTGACGGTGAAGCTGTTCGGCCGCAAGCAGGGCCGGTTCGCCATGCACTCGGCCGGCGACGTGATGTTCGGACGCCGGTATGCCGAACCGGACGACGGCGGCCCGCTCGTCCCTGACCGGGACCCGGCTCGCGGCGCCGAGCACGTGGTGTCGGCGTTCGCGCCCGCCTTCGCCGCCGCCGACCTGCGCACCGTCAACCTTGAAACCGTGGTCAGCGACCTCCCGGCGGACCAGGCCTATCCCCAGAAGCGTTTCATCCTGAAGTCCGCCTCGGCGACGACCGCCGGCCTGAAGGCGCTCGGCGTCGACTGCGCGGTCCTCGCCAACAACCACTCCCGCGACTTTCTCGACCAGGGTGTCGCCGACACCCGTGCGGCGCTGACGAAAGCGGGCATCGGGATGGTCGGCGCGGACGTGACGCCGGAGGGTGCCGCGACCCCGTTCCGCCGCACGGTCAACGGAACCAGCGTGGCCGTGGCCGGTTTCACCAGTGTCGACGGCGACTTCGTCAACGGCGCGTACCCCGGCGCGGCGGACTCGAAGCCGGCGGACGCGACGCCGGACGACGCGTGGCGGTACGACGCGCGGCCGTGGGGGTTCGGTTCGATCGCCACGGCGCCGCGCCGCATCGGTCAGGCCTGGGAGGCCTACCGGAAAGCCGAGAGCACGGCGCCGGACGCGGTGAAGGCCGAGATGTGGAAGTCGCTCGTCGTCGCCTACCCGGAGCTGCAGGACTGGGTCGCGCGGCGTGGGCACGGCGGCGCCGCCCGGTGGGACCCGGTGAGCTCCCCCGCCCAGATAGCCCAGCTGTCCGCCCAGAACCAGCTCACCGTCGTGCAGCTGCACGCGGGCTTCCAGTTCCAGGACGCGGCGTCGGACAACGTGCGGGCGATGGCGCACGCGGCCATCGACGCGGGCGCGGACATCGTGATCGGGCATCACCCACATGTGCTGCAGGGTGTGGAGTGGTACCAGGGCAAGCTGATCGTCTACAGCCTCGGCAACTTCGTCTTCGACCAGAACTTCCTGTCCACCTTCGCGAGCGTCGTCGTGCGCACGGTGTGGGACGGCGACGAGCTGCTGGAGGCACGGCTGCTGCCGCTGGAGCTGGTCGACTACCGGCCGGTGCCGCTGACCGGCGACGCCGCGCGCCGGGTGCTCGGCCGGATCTGGGAGCTCGGCCTGATGCCGGCGTCCACCGACCGCGACCGCACCGGTGCCGTGCGCGCGTACGTGAAGCAACCGACGCCGGACGTGATCCCCGCGCAACTGGTCGTCGAGCACAACACGGGCCGAATCACCTCCGCGAGCACCGTCCCGGAGACCAGAACGGTCGCGGTTCCCGCGCACGGCGTGGCCGACCTGGCCGCGCCGGGCTCGCTGGTCCGTCCGGCCGGCGGTGACGGTGTCGAGGTGGGGCGCGACCTGTTCGGCTGGGGCCGGTTCGAGGACGAGACCGCCGACGGTGCGGTCGAGTCGGCCACGCACTGGAAAGCCGGTGGCACCGCGGAGAGCTCGCAGGTCGGGCCGACTCCGCAGGGACAGCGGTTCCTGCGACTGAGCGCGGCCGCGGGCAAGTCGGTGCAGACCCGTGCCATCGCGCGGATCCCGGTGCCACGGCATCGCCTGTACAGGCAGGACTCGGCGCCGGCCGATCCCGATCCGTCGTACTCGGTGCGGGCGATGGTCCGCGGCACGGGATCCGAGAGCGCGTACTTCCGGTTCGACGTCTACCACTTCGACGACAGCGACCCGACCGAGGATCCGGAGTCGGTGGTCCTCACCACGATCACCCGCGCCGTCGAAGTGCCGTCCGACGGCGGCTGGCACCAGATCACGATCGACCTGACGACGAACGACCTGACCACGCCGGACGGCGCGGGCAACATGATCATGATGTACACGGGGCTGAACCGCGCGCCCGACGGACGCGCGGGCGCTCTCGACCTCGACGACGTGCGCTTCGTGGAGTGGCGCGCCGCGAGCGGGATGACCGGCTCGTTCGGTGCGCACGACCTGGTGCGCAACCCGACGGACGTGCCGAGACAGCTCTCGGCCGAGATGAAACGTCCCCAGAGCTGAAACGTCCTCAGTGGACTGATCACCCGGCCGAGACGTCCGCTTCCGCCAGAGCCTGAGCGAGTTCCGCTCGCGATGCAACCGACTCGCGCAGTCGTCCCGTCACTTCGATGTGGAGGAACACAAAGCCGTGTTCAGCAGCCGCTTTTCCCTGCACGTTCCTCGTCCCTTCGAGCTTCCCGCACTCGTCGTCCCAGCTCCGGCAGGTCGCGAGACCCGCAGCCTCGACCCGGTCGGCCACCCGCCGGGCGGCCGGTCCTGGACGCCCCTGACCGGTCGACACCACGACGTCGGAACCGGGCAGGCTCTGCTCGTCGAACCCGTGCAGCTGCACCTGCGGCAGCCCGCGCCCCGCCAGATCCGTTGCGACAGCGTGGAAAAGCGCGTCGGTGTGGTGGGCGACGTCGGCCTGCTCCCCCGCGGCACGGCGGTGTGCTCCGGCGATCAGCACGACCGCGCCCGGTGTGCGCCGGTAGAGCTCGACACCCAGAGCTTCGGTGTCGAGGTCCGCGTTCGGGTGCGGTACCTCGATCACGAGTCTCGGCGTGGTGGAGCGGTCCGCGATGTACATGCCCCAGCCCTGCTCGGCTCCGGGCTTCGTGGTGGCGAGCACGAACGGTCTGCCGCTCGCGTCGTCCACTCCGGAGTCAACTGTGAAACCCAAGGGGCGCAACCCGTCCGCCTCGGTGGCGGTGCCGTCGAGCAACGGCATCAGCGCAGCCAACGCGGTGTCGCGTTCTTCAGAGCCGGGCGCTCGGTAGGGCGCGCCGGGAGACAGGCCGTCGGCGAACTCCACCACCCGGTGTTCGAGGTCGACGCGCGGCGCCGGATCGACCGCGGCCGTGCAGCCGGCCAGCAGGAGGGCCAGTACCGCGATGCGCATGTGCACCAACGTAGGGCGGTGAACGAGTGAGCAACACCGTCGACCGGAGGAGTTTGGAGCGGGAGTGCGCGGAGGCCGGCTTCCCGTCGGGCGCGCGCGTGCCGCTGGTCGTGATGGTGATCGTTCTCGCGCTGCTCATGGGCTTCTGCGCGATGAGGTTGTCCGGGCAGCCGGACGGCTCACCGGTCGAGGTCGTCGCGCGGTCGCACCAGTGGTTCGCCACCAACCTCGCCCATTCGGTCGGCGCGTCGGTGAACGAGGCCGCCGCGGACCTCGCCACCGCCGTGAAGCTGTACAGCGGCAAGGGTGATCGCTCCGACGACCAGACGATCGCGTTCTTCGCCAAGAACTGCCCGCACGCACGCGGAGTGGCGGTCGTGGACAACTCGGGCGGCCTGCGGGCGTCCGCCGGCGAGCCGGTGCCGATCGAGTCCGTGCCGCTCGACGACATCTCGTCCGTCCCGGTGCGGGTGATGGCGGACCGGTACGGCGGGGTGCAGGCGGTGACGGCCGACGCGCTGCCCGGCGGCAACCGGGTGGTCGTGGTGTCGAGCGATCTCACCATTCCCCCGGTGAGCGTGGACAGCCTGCGGTTACCGGAGACGGTGCTGCTCGTGACGGACACCGGCGAAGTGGTCAAGCCCCACGGCACCGAGACCGCCGCCGGCCACGACGACGACCTCGTCCGGCAGGCCGCCGAGGTGGCCGCCAAGGGGGAAAGCGGCCATCTCGTGGGCAAGGCGGGCACCGGGCCGCCCACTCCTGACGCGCAGGCGACCGTGCCGATCGTGGCGTACGCGCCGCTGACCAGGGGGCGGATCAGCCTCGGCATGTCGTTGCTGCTCGTCGGCGCCACCCCGCAGGCCGAGGCGAGCGGGGCGGGTACCGGTCTGCCCGTGATGATCGCGCTGCTCGGGGTGATGCTGCTCGCGGCGGCGGTGCTCCTCGCCGGACTGGTCGGCCCGGTCCGCAGGCTGCGCGAGGACGCGCTGGCGGTGGCGTCCGGGCAACCGGGCGCGCGGATGCGCCGGCAGTGGATCTCCGAGACGCACCGGATCGCGGCCGCGTTCCAGCCTGGCGCACCACGACGCGGGCTGCCCTCGGCGGTGGTCGCGGTCGTGCTCGCCACGGTGGTGTTGCTGGCCTGGTCCGGCGCTGTGCTGGGGACGATCGGGCGGCACGAGGTGCAGGTGCCCGGACAGGCGGTGCAGGTCACCCAGCGCCTGGCCGCGACCACGGCGACCGGGTTGCGGCACAGCCTGCAGCAGAGCCTGACGGACCTGAGGTCGTTCGCGGCACTGGTCTCCGGTACTGACGTAACGGGCTTCCAGCCCGCGTTGCAGGAGCTGACGTCGCGGCGCGAGCGGTACCGCAGCGTCTACGTCGTCGACCCGGACGGCCGGACCCTGGCGCGGGCGGGCCGGGCGCCGTTGCGGGCCGAGGAGCCGTTGCCACCCGGATCCGGCCTGCACCAGCAGAGCGTCGCGCACCGGGTGCCGCTGATCTACGCGACCGCGCCGATGCCGGGCAGCACCTACGTGGTGGTCGGCGAACTGGACGTGGTGAAGCTGTCCTCGCTGGTGCGGCTGCCCGGCGGGGTGGGGCGGCTCGTCGACGCGGAGCTGCGCACGGTGGCCGCGACCGTCGGCTACCAGGCGTACGAGCCGCTCGCCGCGGAACCGTTGCGCTCCAGCGTGAGCGAGGCGTTGAAAGGCGTGCCCGACCCGGCGGTGTGGGAGGTCGACGGCCGCACGTCCGTGGTCGCCTCCGCGGCGCTCTACGGCTCGAAGGACTTCAACGACCTGCAATGGGCCGTCGTCGTCGAGCAGCCGGTGAGCCAGTTGCCGTTGCCGGGCAACCACATCCGGCGCACGGCGTGGCTCGCCGCGCTGGTGTCCTCCGTGATCGGACTGGTCGCGTTCGGCTGGTTCCTGCTGGTGCTCCTGCTGCCGTTGCGCCGGCTCGCCGCTTCGGCCGATCGGCTGGCCGCGGGCGACACCACCACCGTGATCTACCCGCAGCGGCCCGACGAGATCGGCACCGTCGCCCGTTGTCTCGAACTCCATCGCCGGTCAGTCGAACGAAGGCGGTCGTGATGCACTTCCTGCACACTGTCTACCTGGTCGCCTGCGCGACGCTCCTGGCCGGTGGTGTCGTGGAGCAGCGCAGGCACTACCGGAACCTGCGCCGGATCCAGACCCGGATCCTGGTCAACGGCATCCGCGGGAAGAGCTCGATCACCCGGCTGTGCGCGGGGGCGTTGCGCGGCGGATCCCTTGTCACCGTGGCGAAAACGACCGGAACGGCCGCGCGGTTCATCCACCCGGACGCCTCTGAGGAACCCGTCTACCGCAAGTTCGGCATCGCGAACGTGGTGGAGCAGATCGGCATCGTGCGCCGGGCGGCCGCGTACCGGCCGGACGCGCTGGTGATGGAGTGCATGGCCGTCGCGCCGGACCTGCAGGAGATCAACCAGTCCAAGCTGATCCGGTCGACGATCGGCGTGCTGTGCAACGTCCGCGAGGACCACCTCGCCGAGATGGGACCGACGCTCGACGATGTCGCCCGGTCGTTGTGCCGCTCGATGCCGGTCGGCGGAATCTGCGTGACCGCCGAGACCGAACGGGTCGAGATCCTGCGCGCGGAGGCGGCCCGGCGCAGGTGCGAACTGGTCGAGGTCGACCCCGAGTCGGTCACCGACGAGGAGATGAGCGGGTTCTCCTGGATCACCTTCAAGGAGAACGTCGCCATCGCGATCGCCGTGGCGCAGCTGTGCGGGGTCGACCGGGAGCTTGCGCTGAAAGGGATGTGGGACGCGCCGCCGGATCCCGGTGTACTCCAGGTGCACCGCTACCGCGTCGACGACCGGCAGGTGCGGTTCGCGAACGTCTTCGCCGCCAACGACCCAGAGTCGACGCTGATGAACATCGAGCTGCTGCTCGAACGAGGCGTGATCGAACGCCCGCTGCACCTGGTGATCAACTGCCGTCCGGACCGCGTCGAGCGCAACGGTCAGATGGGCGCGCTGGTCGGCAAGCTCGACCCGGCGCGGGTGGTGCTGATCGGCGAACCGACCCGCAGCGCGGCGCTCACCATCCCGCGCGACTGGCAGGGACACCTGGACGACCTGGGCGGCAAACGTGATCCGGACGAGCTGCTGCAAGGGGTGCTGGGCATCGACGGCGAGTCGATCTCGCTCGCCGCGATCGGCAACATCCACGGCCACGGTGAGGTCCTGCTGGAACAGCTCGACCGGCTGACCCGCGCCGAACCTGCCCACGCCGGACGGCTCCGAGCACACCCGGGACACGACGAGAACCCGCCACCCCAACCCGGCCGGCACGCCCTCGCCGAACCCGATGCCCCACGCCACGAGACCCGCCGGTTCCCCCGGACAGAAGGGACCATCCCATGATCAGCGGCACCCTCCAGCCCGAGGTCGCCACGCTCGGTCTCGCGATCGGGCTGGTGTTCTCGCTGCTCTGCTACCTCACGTCGAACCTCTCGCCCGGCGGGATGATCACGCCCGGCTGGCTCGCCCTCACGCTCGTCGAGGACTACCGGCGGGCGGCGATCGTCGTGTTCATGACGGCGCTGACCTACTTGGGCACCAAGGGTTTGCAGCGCGTCGTGATCCTGTACGGCAAGCGGCTGTTCGCGGCCGTCGTGCTGCTCAGCGTCCTGTTGCAGACGTCGTTGTTCATCCTCATCCAGAACGACTACCCGCTGCTGTACGTGCACGAGACGCTCGGCTTCGTCGTGCCCGGCCTGATCGCCTACCAGCTCGTCCGCCAGCCGGCGGGCGCGACCGTGGTGGCCACCGGGTCGGTCAGCCTCGTCACCTACGGCGTGCTCGCCAGCGGTGTCCTCGTCGGTCTCGTCCCGACCACCTGAAGGAGGAATGGTGTCCCGTCGACTCGCAGTCCACGTCGCGGTGCTGTGCACGGTGATCGCGTCGTCCGCCGCCGCCGTCACGCATCTGGCGACCGAGGACCGCCACCGGGCCTTCCGGCAGACCGGGGCGAGCATCCGCATCACGCCGGCCACCCCAGCCAGCTCGTACCGCTTCGAACGGCTCACCGCGCCCGCGCGCACCGTGGTCCGGGACGAACGGGGTGTCATCGTCGCGACGTTCACGGACGGCGCGCGCACGGCGGTGATCAACGGTCCCACCCGCACGTTCCAGAACCCAGCGGGCACCCAGGTCCAGGTGACCACCCCGGCGTGGGTCCGGTTGACGCCGGAACCGTGGACTGCCAACGCCGAACACGCCGCGTGGCTGAGGCCGTGGCTGGACGCGGCACTGACCGACCGCAGTGACGACGTGCTCGCCGTGGCGGCGCAGTACCTCAACGGCGCGGCGCAGGCGACCGATGCGAAAGCCGTGCGGTTCCGCGGCGACGCCCGATTCGGCCGCGCCGACTTCTCCGACTACCTCGGCGTCACGTGGTCGTTCCCCGGCGGGCCGACCGAGAAACCGGAGCCGGACGGCTACGGCGCACTCGACCCGGCCGGTTATGTGCGGATGGTCTACGGCTACCGCGCGGGCTACCCACTGCGCTCGGCCTCCGGCGCCGGAACAGGTCTCCCCCGCACTCCGAAAGCGATGGCCGAGTTCGACGCGGGCGCCCCGATCCCCGCCGACCGATTGGCGCTGCAACCCGGAGATCTGTTGTTCTTCGCGGCCGGGGGCACCGAGGTCGACAGCGTCGGGATCTTCTTCGGCCTCGACCAGAACGGCAGGCCGCGGTTCGTGTCCAGCCGCAAGCGCACCGACGGACCGGCGTTCAGCAACGACATGGCGCTCTTCAACCAGGGCAACCGGAAGAGCCCCGTCCTGCACAGCGTCCGCCGCCTCTGACCACGAAAAAGGATTTTGCAAACGTTCGCCAATTCCCTATTTCACGCACCTGATTTTCACATACCCGAACTCGGCGCGAATTCATCCACAATCATTGACTCGGACACGAGTTGCTATTCACAATTTCAGCCCACGCCGCCCTTTTCCTCTGGAGGCCAGTCGTGTCCGAAAGACAAAAGTTGCGACGAAGTGCCGTGCTGGGAGCCGTCGGCGTGCTCGCGGCGGCGAGCGTCGCCGTGCTCGTGAACGCGGCGGACGCGGCTCCCGCCCCCGGTGCGCTCACCGGGCTCGACACCTCGGCGGCCAACCGCCGGGCGCCGGTCAGCGGGCTCTACGACTGGAGCAAGGCCGGGTACCGCGGTGGCCAGAACCTGCCCGGCGCGGGCGAAGTCAACCCCAGCGCGGCCTGCCAGATCACCTCGGCCGAGCTCGCCGGCCAGTTCAACGTCAAGCCCGACGACGGTCAGGACGACTCGGCCGGCCTGCAGGCGGCGATCGACTCGATCAGGACGAACTGTTCGCCGTCCGCGAGCTACACCAAGCTCAGCCTGATCACGCTGCCCGCCGGTGAGCTGGCCGTGTCGCGCGAACTCCACGTGGACGCGGACTACCTGATCATCAGGGGTGCCGGCAAGGACGCCACGAAGATCACCTACCGGCCGGACGCGAACACGTTGTACGACGCCCTCACCCCGGACGGCTCGGACTGGGACGAGGACGGCATGACCTCGGGTGCGGGCAAGGGCGGCTGGCTGTGGCCCGGCCGTGGCCTGTTCCGCGTGCAGTCGCGCGGCGTCGACCCGAGCTACGCGAGCGACTACGCCGCCGCTCCGGCCAACCGCAAGGACATCTTCGAGGGCACGATCAACGTGCACTGGAAGGCAGGCGCGAAGGTCGCCACCGCGGCCAGGACCGGTGACCGCACGATCGCCGTCCAGTCGGCCACCAAGATCAAGGCCGGCATGTTCGTGAACGTCCGCGCCGCCAACTCGGTCAAGTTCTACGAGCAGCAGCAGGCGACCGGCACCGAGTGGCCGATGCTGAACATGCACATGCGCCAGCAGATCTTCACCGTCGTCGCGGTCTCCGGCAAC
>NZ_JBEXPJ010000091.1:0-33095 GCF_040611995.1 Lentzea sp. NPDC006480 | reverse complement strand
GTCTGCAAGTACCACCAACTCTTGATCAAATCGCCGCTGGTCACACCCAACCGGCCCTTCATGGACTTGGGCCGGGCAGGCCCGTGACCACCAGGCGGGCGTGACGCGCGCCCTTGGAAACAATCGTCTAGTCGAACCAGGCCCTGCAGTGCTGCGGCCGGATGCGTTGCGGGGACACGCTCTCCAGGGTCGGCACCACCGGCGCGATCGTGCCGTCCCGGTTGAACCTCATCCGGTCGATCGTGGTCTCGCGGTGCGTCCCGTCGCCGCCGGGGATGGCGAAGCGGTGGTACACCAGGTACCAGTCGTCGGTGCCGGGCACCTGCAGCATCGAGCTGTGCCCGGTGCCGAGGACGCCGATCTTCGGGTCCTTCTGCAGGATCAGGCCGCGGTTGGTGAACGGGCCGAGCGGGCTCGACGCGGTCGCGTAGCCGACTCGGTAGTTCTCGCTGCGGGTGTCGTCGACCGACCAGCTCAGGTAGTAGGTGCCCTTGCGCTGCACCATGAACAGGCCTTCGCGGAAGTCGTCGAGCCCGGTCAGCCGGGTGATCTTCGCGGCGTCGTAAGAGACCATGTCGGCGTTCAGCGGCACGACGTAGGCCTCGCCGTTGCCCCAGTACAGGTACGCCTGACCGGACTTGTCGAGGAACACCGCCGGGTCGATCGCCTGGCCACCACCGGGATTGCGCGCGATGAGAGGCTGGCCGGAGTCGACGAACGGGCCCGTTGGCGAGTCCGACACCGCGACCCCGATCTTGGCCTCGGCGCAGAAGTAGAAGTAGTACTTCCCGTTGCGCTCGGCGATCGTCGGCGCCCAGGCCCGGCTCTCCGCCCAGCTCACGTCCTGGCCGAGGTCGAGGATGACGCCCTCGTTCTTCCAGTCGACGAGGTTCTTCGACGACCACGCGGAGAACTTGGTGCCGCTCCAGCCGTCGAACCCGTCGGTCGTGGCGTAGATGTAGTACGTGTCGCCGAACGTCACGATGTTCGGGTCCGCGTTCAGGCCCGGCAACACCGGGCTGCGCATCTCGTGGGCTTCGACCGTCCACTCACGACGGTCGCCGGACGCGTTGGTGACGGTGAACTTCTTGGGCGAACGCAGATCGACCGTGCCACCGGGCGTGATCTTCGAACCGGGCGCGAGGCCGAACTTCGGGGAGAGCCGGCGCAGGTCGGTGCCCGGCTTGACCGGCAGGACCACGGTGTTCGCCGCGGCGTCGATCACCGCGGGAGCCTTGAGCGAGGCCAGTTCCACGGAGCTGATCACCGTGCTGTTCGACGGCAGCCCGGCCACCTCCGCACCCGACAGCGCGCGGTTGTAGAGCCGGACGTCCTTCATCTTGCCCAGGAGGTTCTTGTCCCCGGCGTACACCGAGCGGCCCAGGTAGTTCGCCGCCGTCACGCCGCCACCGATGTCGGACGGCTTGATCGTGGCGTTCGTCCGGCCGACCTCAACGCCGTCCAGGTACAACACTTCAACGCCGTTGCCGACGGTGAGCGTGACGTTCTTCCAGACTCCGCGCGGTAGTGCCTTGCCGGAGTTCACGCCCTGCTCGGTCGTCCAGTTCCCGGTCGCGATCGCGCCGCGATAGGTGTCACCGGTGCTGAACAGGTAGCCGTTGCCGACTCCGTTGGGCGCGGTGTTGCCGAACCCGTAGAGGAAGTACGGCGTCTGCTGGTTCGGATCGATGAGGACGTCCGCCGAGACGGTGACCGCCGAAGCGCCGGTCAGCATGTTGTTCGGCAGCTGGACGTGGCCGCCGCCCAGCGACAGAGCCCCACCGGACCACGACGCGTTGCCCGCGAGCACGCCGTCGTAACCGTGTCCGGTGGCGTCCGCCGCGACCGTGCCGGACGTGGCGTTGAGCGGCCAGTGCGCGACGAGGCCCTTCGAGTCGGCCTTGACCGGCGCCGGGGGAGCGGTGAGCCGGTTCAGCTCGGCCTGCGTGACCGGTAGAACCGTGCCGTGGCGCGGAGAAGCGGGCAGGTGCGCGTTGGCCGACATCGTCCACTTGCCGGACGCGAGATCGGTCGTCTCGAACGGAACGTACCCGCGGCCGCCGAACTCGTCGATGAACAGGTACCACTTGTTCTCGGTGTTGGACTTGAAGCCCGTCGGCCCCTCACCCGCGGAGAGTCCCGGGCTCGTCGAGGTGGCCTTGCCGATGCACTCCGCCACGAAGTCGTACTTCGGGTTGAGCAGGTCCGTCGACTTCTCCGCGGTGATGAACTTGCTGCACGGCGTCGTCGACGTGTTGTTCCGCTCGTCCTTCGTGTACCGGTAGTAGGTGCCGCCGTTCTCGATGACCGTCGAGTCGATCACGGAGTAGCCGGGGTCGATCCACACCTTCGGCGCGCTGAACGTCACGAAGTCGCGCGTCGTCGCGTACATCATGCGGTTGTAGGTGTTGCCGGTGTGGCCGGGATCGTTGTCCGCGTACAGCTTCGACGCCCAGTAGACGACGTAGGTGCCGCGCTTGGCGTCCCAGAAGGCTTCCGGCGCCCAGGTGTTGCCCGCGGTCGGCGGCGACACCTGCACGCTGCGCTGGCGCGACCAGTGCGAGAGGTCCGTCGACTCCCACACCATGATCGACCGGCTGCCGGTGCGCTGCGCCGCGTCCCAGCCGTTACCGCCGTTGATCTTCAGGTCCGTGGCGAGCAGGAAGAACTTGTCGCCCTCGGGGGAGCGGAGGATGAACGGGTCGCGCACGCCCAGTTCGCCCAGGCTGGACTTGAGGATCGGCTGGCCGTTGTTGACCTCGGTGAAGTTCAGCGGGTCGTTGCCGTTGCTGGCGGCGGCGTAGATCTGCTCGCCGTTCGGGCTGCCCTCACCGGTGAAGTAGAAGAAGCCGTAGCCCGCCAGCGGTTCCTTGGCGGGCAGGGGTGCCACCGTGGCCGTCAGCTTCCGGGTCGTGCTCTGGAACCCGCGACTGACTTTCGCGGTCAGCACCACCTTCGCCGGCTTCGCTCCGGTGGCGGGCCGGGTGACCTCACCGGTGGGAGTGATCACGGACCGGTTCGACGACGTCCACGTGACGGTGGTGTCGCCGGTTCCGGTGGTGGGCAGGCTCAGGTGCCCGCGAACATCGTCGATGTTGGGCACGGACAACGCGTCGGCGGCACTCTTGACCACCGACTCGGCCGCACTGGCGGGAACAGGGACCAGCGCGGCCGCGACCGCTACAACGACGCCGAGGCGACGCAGGGATAACAACATCGTTGTTGTCTGCCTTCCGGTTGAAAAAGGGGTCAGGCCCTTCTCTTGGTCCACACGTCGTAGGCGACCGCCGCGAGCAGGACCAGTCCCTTCACGAGCATCACGCGCTCACTGGGCGCGCCGATCAGCGACATGCCGTTGTTGATCACGCCCATGATCAGGCCGCCGGTGATCGCGCCGACGACCTTGCCGACGCCGCCCTGCACGGCCGCGCCGCCGATGAAGGCCGCCGCGATGGCGTCCAGCTCGAACGCCGTGCCCGCGGTCGGGCCGGCCTGGTTGAGCCGTCCCGCGAAGATGACGCCCGCGAGCGCGGCCAGCGCGCCCATGTTCACGAACACCCAGAACGTGACGGCCTTGACCTTCACGCCGGACAGCGTGGCGGCCTGCAGGTTGCCGCCGATCGAGTAGATGTGCCGTCCGAACACGGAGTTGTTGGCCATCAGCGAATAGCCGAGCGCGAGCGCCGCGAGCAGCACCAGCACCCACGGCAGGTTGCGGAACCGCGCCAGCTGCACCACGACGGCCAGCACGACGACGCCGGCGCCGACGATCTTCAGCGCGAACACCGGCAGCGGGTCGACGGTCTGGCCGTAGCCGAGCCGGGCGGCCCGCTTGCGCCACTGCGACAACGCGAAACCGGCGATGCAGGCGAGTCCGGCCAGCAGGCTGACCAGGTCGGCGCCGCCGAGCGGGCCGAGGCCGATGTTGCCGAGGTAGCCGCCGGTGAAGCCGTTCGACAGCGACCGGATCTCGTCCGGGAACGGGCCGATGCCCTGGTTTCCCAGCGTGGTCAGCGTCAACGCGCGGAACACCAGCATGCCCGCCAGCGTCACGATGAACGCCGGGATGCCGAAGTACGCGATCCAGTACCCTTGTGCCGCACCGATGATCGCACCTGCGATCAGGGTGAGCAGCACCGCGACCGGCCACGGGAGTCCCCAGCGGACGGTCAGCACCGCGCAGATCGCGCCCGTCAACGCCACCGTCGAGCCCACCGACAGGTCGATGTGCCCGCCGATGATCACCAGGATCATGCCGATCGCGAGGATCAGCACGTAGGAGTTCTGGACGATGATGTTCGAGATGTTCTGCGGCTGCAGCAGAGCACCGTCGGTCAGGAACGCGAAGAGCACCACGATGAGTGCGAACGCGACGTAGATGCCGGACTGCCGCAGGTTGATGGAGAACCGGCTCTGCGGAGCCTGCGGTGTGGTGACCGGGGTGGGCGCGGTCTGCGTGGTCATGAGTTCTGTCCTCGGGTCATGTACTGCATGAGGCCTTCCTGCGTCGCCTCCGCGCGGTCCACCTCACCGGTGATCCGGCCCTCGGAGAGCGCGTAGATCCGGTCGCACAGGCCGAGCAGCTCCGGCAGCTCGGACGAGATCACGAGCACCGCCCTGCCCTGCGCGGCCAGGTCGTTGATGATCGAGTAGATCTCGTACTTCGCGCCGACGTCGATGCCGCGGGTGGGCTCGTCGAGGATCAGCACGTCCGGATCGGTGAACATCCACTTGGCCAGCACGACCTTCTGCTGGTTGCCACCGGAGAGCGTGCCGACCTGGGTCGACACGGCCGGGGTGCGGATGCCCATCGAGCGGCGGAACCGCTCCGCGACCGAGAACTCCTCGTTCTCGTTCACCCAGCCCCTGTTCGCGAGCTTGCCCAGTGCCGCAGCGGAGACGTTGCGCTGCACGCCCTCGATCAGGTTGAGGCCGTAACGCTTGCGGTCCTCGCTGACGTACGCGAGGCCGTGCCGGATCGCCTCCTGGACGGTCCGGGTGTTGATCACCACGCCGTTCTTGAGCACCCGCCCCGAGATGTTCGTGCCGTACGAACGGCCGAACACGCTCATGGCGAGCTCGGTGCGGCCCGCGCCCATCAGCCCGGCGAGACCGACGATCTCGCCGCGTTTGATGGACAGCGTGGCGTTGTGCACGATCACGCGGTCCGGCTGGGCCGGGCTGTGCACGGTCCAGTCCTCGATGCGCAGCACCTCGTCGCCGATGTCGGGTGTGCGCGGCGGGAACCGGTGCTCCAGGTCGCGGCCGACCATGCCCGCGATGATCCGTTCCTCGCTCAGACCGTCCGCCGGAAGCGTTTCGATGGTCTTGCCGTCGCGCAGCACCGTGACGGTGTCGGCGATCCTGGTGACCTCGTTGAGCTTGTGCGAGATGATCACCGAGGTGATGCCCTGGTCCCGGAGACCGTCGAGCAGGTCCAGCAGGTGCTGCGAGTCGTCGTCGTTGAGCGCGGCCGTCGGCTCGTCCAGGATCAGCAGGCTGACCTCTTTGGACAGTGCCTTGGCGATCTCGACGAGCTGCTGCTTGCCGACACCCAGGTCGAAGACCTGCGTCGTGGGGTTCTCCCGGAGCCCCACGCGGTCCAGCAACGCCTGCGCCTCGTGGTTGGTGCGGTTCCAGTCGATGAACCCGCGCCGCGCTCTCTCGTTGCCCAGGAACAGGTTCTCCGCCACCGAGAGCTGGCCGCACAGCGCCAGCTCCTGGTGGATGATCACGATGCCCTTGCGCTCGCTGTCCCTGATGCCGTGGAACTCGCACGGTTCGCCGTTGAAGACGATCTCGCCCTCGTACGAACCGTGCGGGTGGACGCCGGACAGCACCTTCATCAGCGTGGACTTGCCCGCGCCGTTCTCTCCGCAGATCGCGTGGATCTCACCGCGCCGCACGGTCAGCGTGACCTCGTGCAGCGCGGTGACACCCGCGAACCTCTTGGTGATGCCGCGCATCGCCAGGATTTCGTCAGACACCGTGGTTACCTGAGCTGGTCGGCGGTGTAGTAGCCGGAGTCGATCAGTTCCTTCTGGTAGTTGGCCTTGTCGACGGTGACCGGCTGCAGCAGGTACGACGGCACGACCTTGACGCCGTTGTCGTAGTCCTTGGTGTTGTTCACCTCGGGCTTGCCGCCCTTGAGCACCGCGTCGGACATCGTCACGGTGACCTCGGCGAGCTTGCGGGTGTCCTTGTGGATCGTCGAGTACTGCTCACCGGCGATGATCGACTTCACCGACGCGACCTCGGCGTCCTGCCCGGTGACGATCGGGTAGGGCTGACCGGCCGTGCCGTAGCCGCTGCTCTTGAGCGCCGACAGGATGCCGATCGAGAGGCCGTCGTACGGGGACAGCACGCCGTCGACCTTGGCACCGCCGTAGGTCGAGGTGAGCAGGTCCTCCATGCGCTTCTGCGCGGTGGCCGGGTCCCAGCGCAGGATCGCGACGGTCTTGAAGTCCTTCTGGCCGGACTTGACCGTCAGCTTTCCCTGGTCGATCAGCGGCTGCAGCACGGACATGGCGCCGTTGAAGAAGAACGTGGCGTTGTTGTCGTCCGGCGAGCCCGCGAACAGCTCGACGTTGAACGGGCCCTCGCCCCGCGTCTTCAGCCCGGCGAGCAGCGAGGTCGCCTGCTCCACGCCGACCTTGAAGTTGTCGAAGGTGGCGTAGTAGTCGACGTTCGGGCTCTTGCGGATCAGCCGGTCGTAGGCGATCACCGGGATCTTGGCGTCCGCGGCCTGCTGCAGCTGCGACGTGATCGCGGTGCCGTCGATCGAGGCGACGATCAGGAGCTTGGCGCCCTTGGTGATCTGGTTCTCGATCTGGTTCGCCTGGGTGGGGATGTCGTTCTCCGCGTACTGGAGGTCGACCTTGTACCCCTTGCCCTCCAGGGCCTTCTTGATGTTGTCGCCGTCGTGGATCCACCGTTCCGACGACCGCGTCGGCATGGTCACGCCCACGAGCGCGCCGTCACTCGAACCGCTCTTCTGGTCGACCGTCTTCTCTGCCGAACCGCAGGCCGACAGCGTGAGAACCAGCGCGGCGGCGGCGATGTGCGGGAGCCTCATAGGCGGCGAGTGTTATCGCTAACATCACTCACGTCAAGGTTAGGTAACCAATCTGTGTTCGAGCCTGTTAGCGCTCACAGTTGAAGGCCGCGGCGCAGCGCTTCCACCTCGTCCGCGAACATCCGGCGCGAGATGGCCGCGCTCTCCACCAGTGCGGAACCGTGGAAGGTGGCGGGGTAGTGGCGCAGCTCGACGGGCACGCCGGCATGGGCGAGGCGGCGCGCGTACTCGATGCCCTCGTCGCGCAGCGGGTCGTACTGGCACGTCGTGACGAAGGCGGGCGGGAGACCGGCCAGGTCCGTGGCGCGGGCGGGTGCGGCGTACGGCGACACGTCGTCACCGCCCGGCTCGGTGCCGAGGTAGCTGGTCCAGCTGAAGATCGCGTTGGGGCGGTTCCACAGCGGGGTGTCGACGTAGTCCCGCATCGAGTCCGTGTCGAGGCGGTCGTCGAGCTCGGGGATGCCGAGGTACTGGAAGCAGAGCTCCGGGCCACCGCGGTCGCGGGCCAGCAGGACGGTGCCGGCGGTGAGGCCGCCACCCGCGCTCTCGCCGCCGACGCCGAGCCGCGTCGGGTCGATACCGAGCTCGTCGGCCTTGGCCGCCACCCATTTCAGCGCGGCGTAGCAGTCCTCGACCGGCGCCGGGAACGGGTGCTCGGGCGCCAGCCGGTAGTCGACCGACACGACCACGATGCCCAGCTCGTCGACCAGCCGCAGGACGTGCGGGTGGAACATGTCGAGGTCGCCGAGGATGAACCCGCCGCCGTGGAGGTAGACCAGGCCGGGCACCGCGTCCGTCCTGCCGGCGGGGCGGTAGATGCGCACGGGGACGTCCGGGGCGTCGGACGGGCCGGGAACGGCGGTGTCGTGGACGTCGATCGGGTTCGCCGGCTCGTAGCCGGGGATGAGGCCGCTCATCTCGGACCGCTGGGTGCGCGCGGCGACGAGGCCCTCGTAGTCGGTGAAGATCGCCGACGGCAGCATGTCGAGCCAGGGGAGCAGCTCGGGGTCGATGGCGTAGCTCATGAAGCGATCCTCGGTTCGGGACGGCTGGGTGGACAGCCGACACGTGGCGGGCAGATCGGGCCAGGGACCCGCCAGGTGTCTGGGGTTATGGTGACGGGATGAGAGGCCTGCTGCTGAGGTTGTCGACGCTGGACGCCGACGCCGAGAACGCGGTGCGGGTGATCGGCTTCTTCGATCGCCTCATCACCGAGCGCGCGGGTCTCGACGCCTTGGTGCGCAGCACGTCGGAGCTCGCCGGGTGCCCGGTCGGGTTGCACGCGCCCGGCCAGGGGCTCGCGTTGCGGGCCGACTCCGGTGGTGCCGTCACGGCCGGTGCGGTGCCGGCGAAGGCCGTCGTGAGGGCACTGGAGGGTGGTGTCGAGGTGTGGGTTGCTCGCGAGGGCAGGCCCGCGCCGCTCGACGACATGCTGCTGGAACGGTTCGCGATCGCGGCGGCTGTGTTGCTGGAGCACTCCAGCGTGCCGTTGCCGGAGCTGGGCGATCCGGCGCTGATCGAGCTGGTGCTCTCGGAAAGTGTTGGCACGGCGGAACGTTCGCGTGCGCTGCACCTGCTCGGAATCGCCGCCACGGCGCCGTTGCGGGTGCTGGCGGCCACAGGTGAGGTCGCCGGACGGTCGGTGCGGCTGGGAAACGTGCGGGCGGTGCTCGCCACCGACGTTCCTGAGGTCCACGGGCGGCTGGGTGTGGGGCCGTCGCTGCCCGCCATCGACGCGGCCAAGTCGTGGCAGGCCGCGAGGACCGCGCTGCGGTGCACATCGGACAGTGAACCCGTGGTGTGGTGGGAGAAACTCGGCGGTCTCGCGCTGCTCGCCGAGCAGCTCGACCCGGCGGACATCGCCGTGTTGCCAGACGTGAAGGCCTTGGACACGGCTGACTCCGACCTGATCACCGCGCTCGAAGCGCTGGTGGCGACCGGATCGGTCCGTCAGGCCGCGGCGGCGTTGCACCGGCACCACAGCACGATGACAGCGCGGCTGGCCAGGGCCGAGTCGATGCTCGGGTTCGGGCTCGACTCGGCGTCCGGGCGGTTCAGGCTGCACCTGGCGTTGATGTTGCGACGGTTGCGGGACCACGAAGGCTGATGCCGGCGCGGTGCTGCCGGGCTTGCTTCGGCATGTTCCAGCCCAGCACGCCGGTCAGCTCGCCGTCGCGGTGGTAGCCGGCCACGAAGCGGCCTTCGGCCACGCTTCCTTCCACAATGGACACGTCCGGGCCGGCGAAGCCGTGGACGTGGATCTTGGCGGAGAACTGGTCGGTCCAGAAGTACGGGACCGGCGTGTAGGGCTGGTCGGCGCCGAGGATGTGTTCGTCGCGGCGGCGGTGGTGCTCGCGGAGTGGGCTGGTGGGAGCTGCGGTCAGCCCAGCCGCTCGTCGACCTGCGCACCACGGCACGGCGTCAGGTGCTGCTGACCAACATCGCGTCCGCGGTGTTCGCGTTCTCGATGTTCGCGCAGTCGTTGGTGCTGCCGCAGATCCTGCAGCCGCCGGCGTCGACCGGTCACGGCCTCGGGCAGTCGCTGCTCGTCACGGGTCTCGTGCTGGTGCCGTCGGGTCTGGTCATGATGGCGACGGCACCGGTGTCCGCGAAGATCACCACGGCCCGCGGTCCGCGCGTCACGTTGATGCTGGGCACCATCGTGGTCGCTTTGGGTTACGGCGCAGGCATCGGCCTGGCCCACGGCTCGATGCCGGCCTTGATCATGTCGTCCGTGCCGACGTCGGAAACGGCCGCCGCCAACAGCCTCAACACGCTGGCGCGCGCGATCGGCACGTCGGTCTCCAGCGCGGTGGCCGGTGTCGTGCTCACCCAGGCGACGATCCCGTTCAGCTTCAAACTGATCATGGGCCTGGGCGCCGCGACCGCGCTGCTCGCGTGCGTGGTCGCGGCGTTCATCCCTCGCGTCAGCCGAAGAACGCCGTGAGCTCACGGGCGACGTCGTCGGGCGCTTCCTCGGAGAGCCAGTGCCCGGCGTTGATCGCCGCGGTCCTGAAGGTGGTCGCGAGGTTCGGCAGCGCCGCGGCCATCTGGTCGTGCGACAACACGGACGCGAGCCCCAGCACCGGCGGCGTCAGCTTCGCGTAGGTCTTGCCGTCCGCGATGTCCTGGTGGAACGCCTTGTACCAGCCGTTGCTCGCCCGGATCGCCTCCGGCGAGTTGTACGCCCGCGCGTAGATCTGGCGCGAGCGCTCGTCGATCGCGGCCGGGTTGAACGCGGTGTTCGCGAACAGCCAGTCCAGCAGGAACCGGAACCGCCCGGCGAGCAACTGCTCCGGCAGCGACTGCACCTGGTTGAACGCGAACCACCACAGACTGAAACCGCCGGGCCGCGGCAGCAGCGGGAGCTGGTAGTAGCCCTCGTCGGGGTGCAGCACGTCCAGCAGTGCCACTTTGCGCGTGGCCTGAGGGAAGTTGGCCGCGAAGCTGAACGCGACCTGGCTGCCGATGTCGTGCCCGGCGATGTTCACGCTCGCATACCCGAGCTTGCGGACCAGCTCGTGGATGTCCGCGGCCATCGTCTTCTTGTCGTAGCCGCCCTCGGGCTTCTCCGACCCGCCCATGCCACGCAGGTCGACCACGATCACGCGGAACTTCGCGGCCAGCGCGGGCATGATCTTGCTGTACTCCCACCACGTCTGCGGCCAGCCCGGCAGCAGCACGAGAGGCTCGCCGCGCCCACCCGTCACGTAGTGCAAGCGCACTCCGTTGACCTGGGCGTAGTTGTGCTTGAAACCCGGTAGATCTGCCTCGTGGTTGTTGCTCTCGGCGGACGCGACCCCTGCGCCCGCCGCACCCATCGCCGCGATGCCCGCGCCTAACGCGAACATGCTGCGTCTGTTCAACTCCGTCATCTCGGTGCCCCCAATTCAGCCCGGCGCTCGCCGAGCGCCGGTGCAGCCTAGGTCGAGATGGCGAGTTCATCCAGAGAGTTGATCCACTCGGGCAGTCTCAGGTCAGCTCCGCCGAGTCCGTGAGCTGCAGCTTGCGCCGGGCCCGCTGGTAGAACGTCGTCATCCCGAGCCGCACCACCCGTGCCGCGGCGGGCCGGCCTTTCAGGTACACCCGCTCGCCCGGCCCGACGTAGCCCGCGACCATGCCGTCCACCTCGACGGCCAGTCGGCCGCTGGACGGCAGCAGGTCGAGCTCCACCTCGTCGTTCACCGACAGCACCACCCCGCGGCTGTACGCGGAGTGCGGCGCGGCCGGGGTGACGAGAAGCGCTTCGACGGACGGGCTGGTGATCGGCCCGCCCGCCGAGAAGCTGTAGGCGGTCGACCCGGTCGGAGTCGCCACGATGACCGCGTCCGCCGCGTAGCTGACGAACGGCTGACCGGCCACGCGCACCGCCACACGTGCGCTGCCGTCGCCCGGCACGCGGACGACGGCGATGTCGTTGAACGCCGTCACCTTGCTGCCGTTGAAGACCGCGTCGACGGCCAGGCGCGGTTCGACGGTGAAGTCGTGCGCGTCGATCGCGGACAGGGCGGCGGGCAGGTCGGGCACGTCCACCTCGGCCAGGAAGCCGAGTTTGCCCAGGTTGACGCCCAGGACCGGCGCGCGTTCGCCGTCGGCCAGGCGCATGGCGCGCAGCATCGTGCCGTCGCCGCCGAGGCTCACGACCAGGTCGGCGCGGCGGCCCAGCTCCTCCGCGGAGACCGGCGTGGCCTCGCAGCGGAGTCGCTGGATCTCGTCCTTGATGCCCAGGATCTCGACACCGCGATGGGCCGCCCAGCCGAGCACGGCGGCGACGGCGTCGGCGGAGTCGCGTTGCGGGTGCAGCACCAGGCCGGCGGCGTGCACGTCAGCACTTCCTCAATGGGGTCACGACGCCAGTCTGCCGAATTCCCACGGGTCGTGTGCGCTGAAGAGCGTGACCTCAGCCGCGTGGTCGCGGGCCAGGACCCGGAGCCGGGCTTGAGTGTCGACGCGAAGACCGTGGTCGACCTCGGAGCCGGTCTGCACGATGTCGAGCAACGGGTGCGGTTCGGGGTCGGCGTCCAGCTCGCGGTGGTAGTAGTAGGCGTCGCCGCAGTGCAGCAGCCACCGGGATCCGTCGTGCACCGCGATGCCGGTGTGGCCGGCGGTGTGGCCGCCCATCGGCACGAGCCTGAACTCCTCGGGGAGACCGGCCGGTTGGATCGATGAGAAGCCGAACCAGTGGTCGCCGGTGGACTCGTAGGTGCGCCACTGTGGACCGTGCGCCCAGTGAGCCGGGCGGTAGCGGCGGCTCGGCGCTTCTCGCACGGCGGCCCGGAGCTCCGCGTCCAGTACGTGGACCGTGGCGTGCGGGAAATCCGGAAGACCGCCGCAGTGGTCGACGTCCAGGTGCGTGACGAGGACGTGCCGGACGTCGGACGCCGCGAAGCCGAGCCGTTCTACCTGGCGCAACGCGGTTTCGTCCTCGATCAACGCCGGCTGGGCCATCTCGACCCATTCGGCTCCGAGGGTGCCGGCCGGGTCGCGGACGTCGTCCAGGCCGAGTCCTGTTTCGACGAGGACGAGGCCGTGTCGAGGCGTTTCGACGAGCAGGCAGTGGTTCACGGCGGGTGCGCTGGGCAGACCTTCGTAGGTGGGGTCGATCTCGCGGACGGAACCGCAGTTCAGGTGGTGGATCTTCATGTCACCCACCCTGCAACTTGAACCACGATTCAAGTCAAGCCCTCGGCCGAACGGCTGATGTGGACGGTGGCGAACCGGCCGTTCGGCGTCCGGGGGTGACCTTGAGGAGGAGTTCGCGGACAGCGGGCGTCCCTAGGTTGGCCGCATGACCATCTTGCTGGCTGATCCGGTCGTGCGCGCCGTGCGCGTGCTCGACAACGGAGATCCGTTGGTACCGCTGATGTTCGCGCCTGGGGTGCTGGTCAGGCGAGGACTGGCGCTCAGGCTCGCCGACGCGCGCGACGCGCTGCCGTCCGGTGTGGACCTGCGGGTGGTCGAGGGGCACCGCAGCAGCGCCGACCAGAACGCGATCATCGAGCGGTACACCGACGAGCTGCGGGAGCTCCACCCGGCGGCCGACGCGGTCGAGCTGGACCGCCTTTCCAGTCGTTTCGTGGCGCCGCTGGCCGTGGCGCCGCACGTCGCGGGCGCCGCCGTGGACCTGACGCTGGTCGACGAGCGCGGCGACGACCTGTGGATGGGCACCGAGATCGACGACACGCCCGAGCAGAGCGACGGCAGGTGCTTCTTCAGCGCCGAGGTCGACGCGGAGGCACGGCGCAACCGGACGATCCTGGCCGACGCGCTGAGCGGCGCCGGGCTGGTGAACTACCCGACCGAGTGGTGGCACTGGTCCTACGGCGACCGTTACTGGGCCCTGTTGACCAGCGCCGACCACGCCCTCTACGGACCGGTGGAGGTGCCTGCGTGGGCGCGCTCGTGACGAGCATCCGCCAGGCGTCGGCCGAACCGTCGTTGACGGTCGACCTTTCAGCATTGGCGGCCAACACGAGGCGGTTCGTCGAGCTGACCCGCGGTGAGGTCATGGCCGTGGTGAAGGCGGACGGGTTCGGGCACGGGCTCGGTGACGCCGCGCGAACCGCGGTCGCCGCCGGAGCGACGTGGATCGGCGTCACCTCGCTGGCGGAGGGCATCGCGGTGCGCGAGTCCGGTGTGGACGTTCCGGTGCTCAGCTGGCTCAACCCGGTCGACGTCGACGTGCGTGCCGCGGCCAGGTACGGCATCGACCTGAGCGTGCCGAGCCTGCACCACCTCGCGGTGATCGAACAGGCCGGGCCGGTGCGCGTGCACCTCCAGCTCGACACCGGCATGGCCCGCGACGGCGCTTCGCCGGACTCGTGGCTCGCGTTGATGTCCGCGGCTCGCAAGGCGGAACTGGCCGGGAAGATCACGGTCGTCGGCGTGATGGGGCACCTGCCGTGCGCGGACACGCCTGGTGCCAACGGGCCTGGCCGACGAGCGCTCATCCAGGGCGTGGAAATGGCACGGCAGGCCGGTTTGCGGCCGAAGCTGCGGCATCTGGCCGCCACGAGCGCGGCGTTGACGGACCCCGGCACGCATCTGGACATGATCCGGATCGGCGCGGGTCTGGTGGGGATCGACCCGTCCGGCACCACCCGGCTGCGTTCCGCGTTGCGGCTCACCGCGCCAGTGGTCCAGGTCCGGCGCGTCGACGCGGGAACCGGTGTGGGGTACGGACATCGGCACGTGACCGAGCGCGCGACCACGTTGGCGCTGCTGCCGGTCGGCTATGCGGACGGCTTGCCGCGCGCGGCTTCTGGCCGTGCGGAGGTGTTTCTGAACAGACGTCGCCGGCCGGTCGTCGGGGTGATCTCGATGGACCAGGTCGTGGTCGACGTGGAGGACGACCCGGTGCTGCCGGGAGACGAGGCTGTGGTGTTCGGACCAGGGGATGACGGCGAGCCGACGGTGGGGGACTGGGCTCAGTGGGCGGGAACCATCCCGCACGAGATCGTGACTGGCATTGGGGCGCGGGTGCGGAGGTTCGTGCGATGAGGGGGATCCGGGTCGCCGTGATCGGCGGCGGGCAGAACTGCGAGCACGACGTGTCGGTCGCCTCGGCGGCGTCGGTGCGGAAAGCGCTCGACCCGGCGAAGTACGAGGCCGTGTCGCTGACCATCGGCCGCGACGGCCGGTGGCACGGGACGGACGGCCAGGTGCTCGACACGCTGGCAGCGGGCAGTCTCGCGGCCGCACTCGACGTGATCGCCAGCTGTGATGTCGTGTTGCCGCTGGTCCACGGGCCGCTGGGCGAGGACGGCACCCTCGCCGGACTGTGCGAGCTCGCCGGCGTGCCGTACGTGGGTTCGCCGTTGCGGGCCGGTGCTCTGGCCATGGACAAGTGGGCGACCAAGCTGGTCGCGGAGGCGGTCGGCGTGCGCACCGCGAAGGCCCGGCTGGTCACGAACGAGTCCACTGTGGACTTCACCGGCCCGGTCGTGGTGAAGCCGGTCGCGGCGGGGTCCAGCTTCGGCGTGCGGCTGGTCGAGCGCGAGGCCGATCTCGAACCCGCTGTCCGCCAGGCGCTGGAGCTGGACGACCGGGTGCTGGTCGAGGAGGTCCTCGAAGGGCGGGAGATCGACATCGCCGTGCTCGACGACCCGGACGAGGGCCGCAGGACCGGGCCGCCGCTGGAGATCCAGGTACCGGGCCTGTTCGACACCACCGTGAAGTACGACGGCAGCGCCAAGTTCGTCATCCCGGCACCGCTGGACGACACCGAGCTCAAAGGTCTCGAAGACGCTGCGCTGCGGGTGTACGAGGCGTTGGGCTGCCGCGGGCTGGCGCGAGTCGACTTCTTCCTCACCAGCGACGGCCTGGTGCTCAACGAGGTCAACACCATGCCGGGCATGACCGCGGAGTCCCAGGTGCCCAAGATGTTCGCGGCCACCGGACTGTCCTATTCGGACCTGCTGGACAAGCTGGTCAGGGGAGCGATGCGGTGAAGCGCATCGCCGGGCTGGACGTGTTGCGCGGCATCGCCATTCTGCTGGTGATGCTGCGGCACGCGTTCCCGGACGTGTTCCCCGGTGCCGGTGTGGTCGGTGTGGTCGTCTTCTTCACGTTGAGCGGCTACCTGATCACCGGCGTGCTGAGCCGGGAGCTGAGCACCAAGGGACGCGTCGACTTCAAACGGTTCTACCTGCGCCGGGCACGCAGGCTGCTGCCCGCGTTGATAGCGCTCACAGTGATCTTCGCGGTGGTCACGCTCGTCTTCGACCCGCTGGGTGAGCGCGACAAGCTGCTCAAGACCGCGATCGTGCTGGTGACCTTCACGGGCAACCTGCCGATCGGCGGGGTGAGCCCGGCGGCGTTCCACAGCTGGACGCTCGCCACCGAGGAGCAGTTCTACCTGCTGTGGCCGGCATTGCTGGCGTTCGCGTGGGTGCGCGACCGAACCGGCGCGGCTCTGGTGGCCACCGCACTGGCGGCGCTCGCGGCCTGCACGGCGACGCTGATCTGGTTGTGGCCGAACGAGCCCGCCACGCTGGAGACCGGCGCCGAGATCCAGGTCCCGCTGTTCGTCACGACCGGCGAGAAGATCAAGGTCGACACCCGCGACGGCCGTTACCTCGGCCGCATCAGCGACAAGTCCTGATGGGCGCTCGCAGCAAGGCCCGCAAGCGTGCGGTCGACTTCCTCTACGAAGCCGACCTGCTGGGCACCGACCCGGTGACGCTGCTGGCCGAACGCGTCGGCTCCCCGGATGTCCCTCCGGTGAACGACTACACCGTGACGCTCGTCGAGGGCGTCAACGCGAACCGTCCGCGCATCGACGACCTGATCTCCGAGCACGCCGAGGGCTGGACCCTGCAGCGCATGCCGGCGGTCGACCGCGCGGTGCTGCGGATCGGCCTGTACGAGCTGCTGTGGGCGGCCGACGTGCCGGACGCGGTCGCGATCGACGAAGCCGTGGAGCTCGCCAAGGGCCTCTCGACGGACGACTCGCCGCGTTTCGTGAACGGAGTGCTCGGCCGGATCGCGGTCATCGCGGACCAGCTGCGCGCCGTTCTCTGATCTCGATGAAGGGCGCATTCATCCACCTGACGTGGATGAATGCGCCCTTCATCATTTTTCGGCCAGCAGTTGCTGGGCCAGCGTGGTGAGCAGCCAGGCCCGGTAGGCGGCCGGGCTCCAGCCGGCGTCCTGCACCAGCCCGCGGTAGACGTCGTGTCCCAGCAGCACGACCACCAGATCGGTCGCACGGTCGGCGCTGAGCTCGGGTCGGAGGGCTCCCAGCTCGGCGATCCTGGCCACCATCGCGCGTTGTCCGCCTCGGCGAGCGGCAGTGACGCCGCGCCAGTACTTGTCCACGGCCGGGTCGACGGCTGCCGCGGCACCGACCGCCGGCCACAGCGCCGCCACCCGGTCGTAGATCGCGGTGCCGTGCTCCACGCCGAGCGCGAGGACCCGCTGGGGCGAGGTGGACGACATCATCTCCCGTGCCCAGGGCCGATCGGTCACGGGAACGGGCTCGCTCTCACCTGCCGCCGTGACCTCGACGACCTCGGTGAGCAGCTGCCCCTTCGTCCGGAACGTGTAGTAGACGGTCTGCACCGCGACCTGCGCCTGGGCGGCGATCTGGTCCATCGTCGTCCCGGCATAGCCCTGCTCGACGAACATCCCTCGTGCCGCCTCGATCATGCGGCGACGCGTCTGCCGTGCTCGTTCCGCCCTCGTCGGCTTGACCGGTGCCATACCCGGGATGATACTGATGCCGTCACTAGTGGAGCCTCTAGTAAGAGGAGCCCGCCATGGTCGTCCTGCACAACTCGGTACTGATCCGCCGCTCGTCGGAAGAGGTGTTCGACTACCTCTCCGACCACCGCGCGGAACTCGAGTGGAACCCCAAGTGCGAGGTGATGGAGAAGATCACCGAGGGGCCGGTCGGACTGGGCACGAAGTACCGCGCCAAGTGGAAGTCCAGCCCGTACGTCGAGGTGGAGATCGTCCGCTACGACCGCCCGCACTCCTGGACAGCGCACAACGGCGGGCCGATCGAGGTCACCTTCACCTGCCGGCTCGAACCGGTCGCGGAAGGCACGCTGCTCCACGCCGAGTTCACGCCGCGGCCGCACGGCTGGTTCCGGCTCATCTTCCCGATCTTCCTGCTGGTCATGCGCCGCGAGGAGAAGGCGAACATGACCCACTTGCGCGAAGCACTGGAACAGCGGGCCCGGCGATGACTTCCGCCAGAGTCGCGGCAGGCCTGGCGTGGCTGTCCGGGCTCGGCTTCGGACTGCCTGCTGTGTACGGCGCCGTGCACCTCGCACGCACCGGTGAGGTCTGGCAGTTCCTGGGCTTCCCGACCTACGGCGACGGCCCGTTCGAGAAGATCGGGATCCCCACCACCGTGCCCCTGATCGCCGGGTTCGCCGTCGTGTGCGGCGCGGAGGTGGTCGCCGGAACCTTGCTCTGGCGAGGGCATGCCTCGGGGAAGAAGCTCGCGCTCGCCCTGCTCCCGTTCGAGATCGCTTACTGGGTCGGCTTCGCGCTGCCCGCCGGACCTGTCCTCGGGGCAGCCCGCACCGTGGCTAGCTTTGTGCCCAGCCGCGCCGCTCGCCCTCGTTGATCAGGTGCATCGCGGCGTCGTACAGCGCCGTTGAACCCTCTCCGATCACCGCCTTGCGGCTGCGCACGTCGTTCGCGGTGACGCCGGGAGTCCGCCACGTGCCGCCCTTGGCCATCCAGTTCAGCAGCAACGGTTGGAGCCGGTCCATGGCCTTCGCGAACCGCGCCTCGGGCGTCTGCCGCGCCTCGAACTCGTCCCACAACGCCCGCAGCGTGCGCCCCGAGTCGCCGGGCAGGATGCCGAACAACCGATCTGCCGCGGCTTCCTCGCGTTCCTGCTGGCTCTTGCCCAGTTCGGTGTCGTAGATCGGGGTGTCGCCCGCGTAGATCTCGACCAGGTCGTGCACCACCACGAGCTTGATCGTGTGGCCGACGTCGATCGGCTCGTCGGCGTACTCGGCCAGCACCATGACCATCAGCGCGAGGTGCCACGAGTGCTCCGCGTCGTTCTCGCGCCGGTCCGCCGCTGCGAGAGGTGATGCGCGCAGCACGGTCTTCAGCTGATCGACCTCGATCAGGAACGTGAGGTGCTCACGCAGCCGGGAGTCCAGATCGGACGGCAGCGGGTTGCGATCGACGAGGAGCTCTGCGTCAGAGGAGGTCACGTTGCCGAGATCTTACCTGTCACAGAACGGCGGAGCGCGGCGTCTTGTGCCCATGACACAGAACAAGATCGCCATGGTCACCGGAGCGAACAAGGGCATCGGCTACGCGGCCGCCGAACAGCTTGCCGCGCAAGGCATGACGGTGCTCATCGCCGCCAGGAACCCGCAGCGCGCCGAAGAGGCCGCGAAAGCGTTGCGGGCACAGGGCAACGACGCCCACGCGCTCGTCCTGGACGTCACCGACCCGGCCACCGCCGAACAAGCCGCGCGGCAGATCGAGGAGCGTTTCGGCCACCTCGACGTGCTGGTCAACAACGCCGGCATCAGCGGCTCCGGCCAGGTCTCGCCGCAGGACGCCGTCGACCAGATCCCGAGCACCGTCGCGACCTCGCGATGGTCCGGAAAGTGTTCGACACCAACGTCTTCGGCGTCATCACGGTGACCAACGCCGTGCTCCCGCTGCTGCGCCGCTCCCCGGCACCGCGCATCGTCAACGTCAGCAGCGCGGCCGGATCGCTCACCATCTGCGCCGACCCGGACGGCCCGCTTCAGGCACTGCCCGCGTCGGCCGCGTACTCGCCGTCCAAGACCGCGCTGAACGCGCTGACCGTCCAGTACGCCAACGAGCTCCGCAAGGACGGCATCCTCGTCAACGCCGCCGACCCGGGCTTCGTCGACACGGATATCAACAACCACACCGGATTCCTCACGACGGCTCAGGGCGCCGCCGTGATCGTGCGGCTTGCTACGCTCGGCGCGGACGGACCGACCGGCGGATTCTTCAACGACAGCGGTCCTTTGCCCTGGTAACTGTTTTCACCCGAACGAGCCAGTTTCGTGGACTGAGAACAAGATTTAGCGTCGGCGGCATGGCTTCTTCCACTCCCTCCACCGCGTACAGCAGGGATCTCGGCGACGAACTGCGCCGCCTCCGCGAGTCCACCACGAACCTCAACGGCCACGCACTGGCCATCAAACTCGGCTGGGATCCCAGCAAGGTCTCGACCATAGAGCACGGAAAAGCGCGCCCCAGTGAGATCGACCTGGTGCAGTTCCTCACCATGTGCGGCAAGGACACCGACTACTTCGAGGACTTCAAACGCCGCTACCGCAACGCGTTCGAGGAATACATCGTGCAGGTGTCGGACAACGTCCGCACTCTCGCCATGGCTGAATCAACCGCCACGAAGATGATCAACTACGACACGCTGACCGTGCCCGGCCTCATGCAAACAGCTGAGTACGCGGCTGCTGTGTACCGAGCAGCAGGCGTGGCTGAGGAACGAATTCCCGCTCTTGTCCAAGCTCGGATCGATCGGCAAGCGGTGTTGCGGCGACATGATCGGCCGGATTGCGTGTTCTACATCCATGAGCTAGCGCTTCGGCAGCAGATCGGAGACGCCGAAGTCATGCAGGCTCAGCATCGACGGCTGCTGACCGGCGCGCGCTTCATCCGCATCGCGCCCGCCGACGTGTTCGTCAACTCAGCTGGCCTGCGGCTGTGGGAGTACGCCAAGGCGATGCCCATCGCCTACAGCGAGACCGATCTGACCCATGTGTTCGTGCAGGATCGGGGAGCGATCGCGCGGACGAGGATGATCTTCAACCGCTTGGAGGAAGTCGCCTTGGATGAGGAACAATCGCGGAGGAAGCTGGCGGAGTACGCCGGTCAGCCGCGAGAGGAACTCGATGACTCAGGATCGCTCTTGGCGTAAGAGCAGCTACAGCAACGGGACCCCGGAAGGGGACTGCGTCGAGGTCTCGCTCTCCCACGACGCGCTCGTCCGCGACTCCAAGAACCAGGCCGGTGAGGTGCTGGCGTTCAGCACCTCCGCCTGGCGCTCGTTCGTCGCGACCGTCTGACTCAGCTCGCCGCAAGGAACTCCTCCCACGTGTGGGTGCCGTGGTCGCAGTCCTTGGTCAGGTTCTGGCCACCCCGGTAAGCCTTCCCGGCCTTGCCCGGCAACCGCACCGGCACGGTGAGCCGCCGCTTGCCCGCGGTCGTCAGGTAGTCCTGCACGAGCTGCTTCATGTCGTACACGGCAGGACCGGCCAGGTCGGCGACCCGGCCCGCGGGCGAGCCCAGGGCGAGTTCCACGATGCGTTCAGCGACGTCCCGGGCGTCGACCGGCTGCAGCCGCATGCCAGGCACCGGCACGATCGGCAGCTTGGCCATGGCCTGCACCATGGTCAGCGTGAGGTTGTGGAACTGGGCCGCGCGCAAGATCGTGAACGGGATGCCCGACGCGGCGATGGCCTCTTCGCACGCGAGCTTCGTGCGCAACCACGCGAGCGGAACGGTGTCGGCGCCGATCACCGAGATGTACACGAAGTGGCGAACGTTCCCGCATGCGGCGAGCAGGTTGCGGGTCGCGATGTCGTCGCCCTTCTGACCGCCTGCCAGGTGCACCACCACATCGATGTCGGCGTCGATCTGCGGCACCTGGGTCATCAGGTCGCAGGTGATGTCGCCGTTGCTGCGGCTCAGCACAAGAACCTCTGCGCCGTGAGCGCGGAGCTGCGGGACGACGTGCTGGCCGAGGGTGCCGGTGCCGCCGGTGACGAGGATCTTCATGATTACGCTCCTGTGTGAGTGCCTTGTTGCCCGGTTGACCCGGAGGCGCTCGGGAACGTGACAGGTTGTGAGCCAGGCCACAGGGGGAAGTAGTGATCGCGCAGTTCGAGCAGGAACGTCCGCGGCTGAGGGCGATCGCGCACCGGATGCTGGGCTCGTTCGCCGAGGCGGACGACGCGCTGCAGGACGCGTGGCTGCGCGTCGAGAAGGCGGACACCAGCGAGGTCGAGAACCCGGCCGCGTGGCTCACCACCGTCGTCGGCCGGGTGTGCCTGAACATGCTGCGCGACCGCAAAGAGCACGCGTTCGAGATGCCGGACCCGGTGATCGACACCCGCGAGGAACCCGAGCACCTCGCCGTTGCCGCGGACGAGGTCGGGCTGGCGATGCTGGTCGTGCTCGACACCCTCAAGCCCGACGAGCGGCTGGCGTTCGTGCTGCACGACATGTTCGCGGTGCCGTTCGACGACATCGCGCCGTTGATCGACAAGACGCCCACGACCACCCGTCAGCTCGCGTCACGGGCGCGCAAACGTGTGCAGGACCGGCCGCAGCCCAACGTCGACCTGCCGAAGCAGCGGGAAGTGGTGAACGCGTTCCTCAGGGCGTCGCGCGAGGGCGACCTGGAGGGCCTGGTGTCGGTGCTGCACCCGGACGTCACGCTCAAGGCGGGTGCGCTGGAGGTCATCGGCGGCCGCACGGTGGCCGGGCGCGCCAGCCTGTTCAAGAAGTACGCGACGATGGCGGAGATCCAGTTCGCGCTCATCGGCGGCGAGGTCGGCTTCGTCACCAAGGTCGGCGGCGTGCTGTTCTCCGTCATGGCCTTCACGGTCCGCGACGACAAGATCGTCGCGATCCACGTCATCCAGGACAAGGAGCAGCTCGCCGCTCTCGTCTAACCGAGGAACTCCAGGGCTTCCGCGACGAACTCCGCGTGGAACTGGAAGATGCCGCCGTGCCCGGCGTCGGGGTAGAGCGTGAGCCGGGCGTCCGGCAGGCGCCGGGCCAGGTCGGCCGAGTTCGACGACGGCACCATCCTGTCGCTCTCGCCGTTCGCGACGAGCACGGGCTGGCGGATGCCGGAGAGGTCGGCCGGCTCCTCCAGGCCCCAGCGGTGGATGGCCCTGAGCTGTGCGCCGTAGGACCTCAGGGAGATCGACTTGTCCCGGTCGGTCCTGCGCTCCTTGAGGCGTGCCAGGAACTCCTTGCCCGCCCGGCGCCCGTTGGCGGTCCTGGTGAAGAAGAGGAACTGCTTGGGGTCCTGGAGGGTGAGCAGCGCCCGGACGGTGTCGAGGTGGGAGATCCGCGTGACGTTCCTGATGCCCTCGCCGCCGGCGGGTCCGGTGCCCGCGATGATCATCCTGCGGACGAGCTGGGGTTCGTCCGCGGCGATCACCTGGGCGATCATGCCGCCCATCGAGAAGCCGAGGAGGTCGACCTGCTCCAGCCCCAACGCCCGGATGAAGGCGACGGCATCCTTCGCCATGGCCTGGATCGTGCTCGGCGTCGAGCCGGTGGACGCGCCGACGCCCCGGTTGTCGAACGTGATGACCCGGTGTTTCGCGGCGATGCCGTCGACGACGCGGGGGTCCCAGTTGTCCAGGACCGCGGTCAGGTGGGTCAGGAAGACCACCGGGACGCCGGTCTGCGGGCCGAGCTCGCGGTAGGCGAACGTCGCCCCGCCGATGTCGATGGTCTTGGTCGGCGCGTCCGCGTAGCGGGTGATCACGTTCATGACGGTTCCTTCATCTCGATGACGACCTTGCCCCTGGCGCGTCCTTTCTCGACATACGCCATGGCCTCGTTCGTTGCTGCGAAAGGGAAAACGCGGTCCACAACCGGCGTGATGGCCCCGGCGTCGATGAGTGCGGTGATCTCGCGGAGCTGCTCACCGTTCGCCCGCATGAAGAGGAACGAGTAGCCGACCTGGTGTCGCTCGGCCGCTTTCCTGGCCCCACGGCTCAGGAAGCGCGTCGCGGGCCGCAGGATCCACGGCTTCCCGATCTCCTTCGCGAAGGCCGGGTCGGGCGGGCCGGAGATCGAGATGAGCTTTCCGCCGGGCTTCAGCACGCGCAGCGACTTCGCCAGCGTGGCGTCGTCTTGGCTGTGCAGCACCACGTCGTAGTCGTGCAGGACGGTTTCGAAGTCCTCGGTCCGGTAGTCGATCACGACGTCGGCGCCGAGACGCTCGACCAGGCCGGTGTTCGCCGCACTGGTGGTCGTCGCGACGGTGGCACCGAGGTGCTTGGCCAGCTGGATCGCGAACGTCCCCACGCCACCGGAACCCGCCTGCACGAAGACCTTCTGCCCCTTGCGCAGTCCGGCCGTCTCGATCAACGCCTGCCAGGCGGTCAGGCCGACCAGCGGGACGGAGGCCGCCTCGGCCATCGTGAGCCGCTCCGGCTTCGTTGCCAGGTCGTTCTCGCCGACGGCGATGTACTCGGCGAAGGTGCCGATCCGGTCCTTGTCCGGCCGCGCGTAGACCTCGTCGCCGGTCTTGAACTTCCGCACCTCGGACCCGACCCGGACCACGACGCCGGCGACGTCGTTGCCCAACGCGAACGGCGGGCGGTACGGCAGGAAGAGCTTGAACTCCCCGTTCCTGATCTTGGCGTCCAGCACGTTGACGCTCGCGGCGTGCACGCGGACGAGCACGTCGTGCGCTCCCACCTCGGGTTCTGGCACCTCGGCGGACCGCAGCGCGCCACCTCTTCCGTAGCGATCGACGACGAACGCGCGCATGTCCCTGGCTCCCGCTCTATTGGATTACGACCATACGACAATAAGCTGAGCGCGAGCCGGGAGGCAAGGGGTCCGGCGGATTTGGATTACGATCGTACTGACTTGAGGGTTGGAGGAGCGCGTGGTGCGGTACGGGAAAGAGCACAAGCAGGCGACCAGGCAGCGGATCATCGAGACCGCTGGTCGCCGGCTCAAGCGCGACGGCATCGACGGCTCCGGGGTCGCGACGCTCATGAAGGACGCGGGGCTGACCAACGGCGCCTTCTACGCCCACTTCGAGTCCAAGGAAGACCTGGTCGCGACCGCGGTCACCGACCAGCTGAACGGACAACGGGAGTGGCTCGCCACGTTCGCACCCGGCCGCGAGGGGGTCGACCAGATCGTGCGGGCGTACCTCTCGCCGGAGCACCGGGACCACCCCGAGGACGGCTGCCCGTCCGCCGCGCTGCTCGACGAGATCGGCCGGTGCGCGGAACCGACCAGGCAGGCCTACACCGGCAGCGTGGTGGCGCTCATCGACGACATCGCCGCCCGGCTGGCACCGCACGATCCGCCGTCGGCGCGCACGGCGACCCTCGGCGTCTACGCCCTGATGATCGGGACCCTGCAGCTCTCCCGCGCCCTGGCCGACAGGCAGCTCGCCGACGACGTCCTGGAGCAGGGCGTCCGCAACGCCGTCACCGTGCTGGACGCCACGTATCCGTAAAGGGTGACAGGACGGTGTCGCGCACGGGTGCGATCGTCCGCGACATGAAGATCACCGACGAGGACTGCCTCGCTGAAACACTGGAGTTCAACCGCAGGTACGAGCCGAGGGAACTGCCGCTGGAGGTTCTGCGGCGCAACCGGCTCGGTGGTGACACGCCACCGGTCAGACTGCCGCAGGCCCAGGACCGGGTCGTGCACGGCGTGCCGGTCAGGGTGTTCACGCCGGACCGCGTCGATGGCGTCTACCTGCACATTCACGGCGGCGGCTGGTCGTTCGGCTCGGCGGACGGGCAGGACGAAAAGCTGTGGAAGCTCGCGACCGAGACGCGGCTGGCCGTGGTGAGCGTCGAGTACCGGCTGGCTCCGGAGCACCCGTTCCCCGCCGGGCCGGACGACTGCGAGGCCGCCGCTCGGTGGGCCGAGGCCGAGTTCGGTACGAAGAGGCTGCTGATCGGCGGTGAGTCGGCGGGCGCCCACCTGAGCGTCCTGACCTTGCTGCGGCTGCCCGGAGTGTTCCGGGCGGCGAATCTCGTGTTCGGTGCGTACGACCTGTCGGAGCCCGCCACCGACCGGCTGAAACGGACGTATGAGCAGTTCACGCCGGGGATGACAGCCGAGCAGCGCCGGGCACCGGAGATCTCGCCCGTCTTCGCCGACCTGACCGGCCTGCCGCCCGCCCGGATCGTCGTCGGTGCCGAAGACCCGCTGCTGGAGGACTCCCTCGCCCTGGCGGAGAGGTGGCAGGCGCCCGTGGAGCTGAGCGTCGTCGCGGGCGCGCCGCACGGCTTCACGCTGTACCCGTTGACGATCGCCGAACGGGAGTTCCGCCGCGAGCGGGAGTTCTTGGCAGGATCGGGTTTGTGAACCGCACTGCCCGGCTGTACGCGCTGGTGGAGGAGTTGCGCGCGGCGGCGCCGAGGTCGTTGACGGTCGCTTCTCTCGCAGCACGACTCGAAGTCAGCACGAGGACCGTGCAACGCGACTTGCAGGCGTTGATGGAGGCAGGCGTTCCGGTGCGGACCACGCCGGGGCGCGGCGGAGGCTGGTCGATCGACCCGGCGATGACCCTGCCACCGCTCCACTTCACGCCGGAAGAGGCGTCGGTGCTGGCCGCCGCGCTCGCCGGGGCCGACGGCTCGCACGCCGCCCGCACGGCGTTCCAGAAGATCGCGGCGGTGCTGAACGGTCCCGCGACGGCTGCGGCCGCGGGGCTGGCCGCTCGCATCGTCACGTTGCCGTCGCGAACCGACGCTCAGGTCCGGGCGGCGGTCCACCAGGCTCTGGACACGAACACCGTGCTGCGCCTGACCTACACCGACGCGTCCGGACGGCAGAGCGAACGGGTCGTGGAACCCGCCGGCCTGCTCACCACCGACGGCCGCTGGTACCTCATCGCGTGGTGCCGGACACGTCACGCGGGCCGGGGTTTCCGACTCGATCGGATCACGGCGGCGATGACCACCAGTGAGCATGCACAGAGTCACGATCTGGGGGAGTTGCTGCGGGGTTCGGCAGCCGCCGACGCCACCCGATCCGAGACGCTGAACCCCCTGAATGCAGCAACGGCTCCCTCACGTCCTCAGGGCGACTAACAGGACGTGAGGGAGCCGCTGCTCCAAAAGGGTGAGAGCTCAGTCTTCCTTCGCGGGGCGGGCCTCGGGAGGCAGGACACCCCAGTCGATGAGCTGCTCGGTGAGCTCGCCCGGCGTCATGTCGTAGATGATCGCGAGCGAGCGCAGGTCCTCGGTGCGGATGGAGAGGACCTTGCCGTTGTAGTCACCGCGCTGCGACTGGATGGTCGCGGCGTAGCGGGCCAGCGGGCCCACCTTCTCGACCGGCAGCTGCTGGAGCCGTTCCAGGTTTATCACGATCTTGGTGGCCGGCTCGGCACCCGACGGCACCCGGCCCTCGGGCAGGAGCTCGGCGACGGGAACCCCGTAGAAGTCGGCCAGCTCGGCCAGCTTCTGCACGGTCACCGCGCGGTCACCGCGCTCGTAGGAGCCGACGACCACGGCCTTCCAGCGACCGCCGGACTTCTGCTCGACGCCGTGCAGGGACAGGCCCTGCTGCTGGCGGATAGCGCGGAGCTTGGCCCCCAGCGCCTTGGCGTAGTCGCCCATGTGGCGGTTCTCCGTTCATTCGCCCCGTCAGCAGTACGGCCGTGCTGCGGGGAGGCTTAGATCGATACGCAGAGTAATGATTACTCGCCGTGGTCGACAGGTCAAGCTGATCTCGGGGAGAGACGCGCGCCACGCCTGCGACACCACTCGGATGGTTGACCGTCCGTAGGTGATACGGTGCAGGTCAGCCTAGTTGTTCATAGGTGTCCGACGTCCTTTAAGGACCCGTCCAGTGAGGCGGGGAAGGAGGTCCAGCCGTGGCGTCACGTCAACGTGGCGCGACGGATCCGGCCGGGGATCGCGAGATTCTCTCGGCCGGTGATGTCGCGCGCACTGTCGCCCGAATGGCCCATCAGATCATCGAGAAGACCGCTCTCGATGCACCGAGCGCACCCGACGTCGTCTTGATGGGTATCCCCAGCAGGGGCGCCCCGCTCGCACGTCGCCTCGCCGCCAAGATCGCCGAGTTCTCCGGCCGTCAGGTGCACGAAGGCACTCTGGACATCACGCTCTACCGCGACGATCTCCGCCGAGGCCCGACCAGGCCGTTGGAGACGACGAAGCTGCCCGAGGGCGGTATCGACGACAAGCTCGTCGTGCTCGTGGACGACGTCCTGTTCTCCGGCCGCACCATCCGCGCCGCACTGGACGCGCTCAGGGACCACGGCCGTCCCCGCGCGGTGCAGCTCGCCGTGCTGGTCGACCGCGGCCACCGCGAGCTGCCGATCCGCGCGGACTACGTGGGCAAGAACCTGCCGACCTCCAAGACGGAGGACGTCGTGGTGATGCTGGACGAGTTCGACGGCCGCGACGGAGTGGTGCTGAAGTGAAGCACCTGCTCTCCACCGACGGTCTCGACCGCGACCAGGCCATCGCGATCCTCGACACCGCCGACCGCCTCAAGCAGGCGCTGCTCGGCCGTGAGGTCCGCAAGCTGCCGACTCTCCGCGGACGCACCGTGATCACGATGTTCTACGAGAACAGCACGCGCACGCGGGTGTCGTTCGAGATCGCGGGCAAGTGGATGTCCGCGGACGTGATCAACGTCAGCAGCTCCGGTTCCAGCGTCAGCAAGGGCGAGTCGCTGCGGGACACCGCGCTGACCCTGCAGGCCGCCGGCGCGGACTGCGTGATCGTGCGGCACCCGGCGTCCGGTGCGGCCCATCGGCTCGCTGGCTGGCTCAAGCACACCAACACGTCCGTGGTGAACGCCGGCGACGGCATGCACGAGCACCCGACGCAGGCGTTGCTCGACGCCGCCACGTTGCGCGACCGGCTCGGCAGCCTCGACGGCCGCCGCGTCGCGATCGTCGGGGACGTGCTGCACAGCCGGGTGGCGCGGTCGAACGTGCACCTGCTCACCGCGCTCGGCGCCGAGGTCACACTGGTGGCCCCGCCGACCCTGCTGCCGACCGGTGTCGAGAAGTGGCCGGTCACGGTCTCGCACGAGATCGACTCCGAGCTGGCCTCGCAGGACGCGGTGATGTTGCTGCGCGTGCAGGCCGAGCGGATGACCGGCGGGTTCTTCCCGAGCTCGCGCGAGTACTCGATCGCCTACGGCCTCAACGAGCGGCGTCTGAAGCTGCTCCCCGAGCACGCCGTCGTGCTGCACCCCGGCCCGATGCTGCGCGGCATGGAGATCGCCTCCGTGGTCGCCGACAGCCCGCAGGCCGCCATCACCGAGCAGGTCCGCAACGGTGTCCACGTGCGCATGGCCGTGCTGTACCACCTGCTTGCCCACGAGGAGGAAACCGCGTGAAACCCTTGCTTCTCAAGGGAGTACGTCCCTATGGCGAGGGGGAACCGATCGATCTGCTGATCCGCGACGGCGTGATCGCAGAGGGTTCGGACGACAACGCCGAGATCATCGAAGGAAACGGCGCGGTTCTGCTGCCGGGCTTCGTGGACCTGCACACCCACCTGCGTGAGCCGGGTCGTGAAGACACCGAGACCATCGAAACCGGTTCGCGTGCGGCTGCTTTGGGCGGCTACACGGCGGTTTTCGCCATGGCCAACACCGATCCGGTCGCCGACAACGCGGTGATCGTCGAGCACGTCGCCCGCCGCGGCCAGGAGGTCGGCCTCGTCGACGTCCACCCGGTCGGCGCCGTCACCGTCGGGCTCAAGGGCGAGAAGCTCGCCGAACTGGGCACGATGGCCAAGAGCAAGGCAGGCGTGAAGGTCTTCTCCGACGACGGCCACTGCGTGCACGACCCGTTGATCATGCGCCGGGCGCTGGAGTACTCGAAGGCCCTGGGCGCCGTGATCGCCCAGCACGCCGAGGAACCGCGTCTCACGATCGGCGCTCAGGCGCACGAGGGCGAGAACGCGTCCCGGCTCGGTCTGCAGGGCTGGCCGGCCGCCGCCGAGGAGTCGATCGTCGCCCGCGACTGCCTGCTCGCGAAGCAGGTCGACGCGAAGCTGCACGTCTGCCACGTCAGCACGACCGGCACGGCCGACGTCCTGAAGTGGGCCAAGGCGCGCGGCACCAAGGTGTCCGCCGAGGTCACCCCGCACCACCTGATCCTGACCGACGACCGGCTCTCCACCTACGACCCGGTCAACAAGGTCAACCCGCCGCTGCGCACGCAGTCCGACGTCGACGCGCTGCGCCAGGCGCTGGCGGACGGCACCATCGACTGCGTCGCCACGGACCACGCCCCGCACGCGATCCAGGACAAGGACTGCGAGTGGTCGGCTGCCCGGCCGGGCATGCTCGGCCTGCAGACCGCTCTGGGCATCGTCGTCGAGACGATGGTCAAGACCGGCCTGCTCGACTGGCGCGGCGTCGCACGGGTGATGAGCGAGAAGCCCGCCGAGATCGCCGGACTGACCGACCAGGGTCGTCCGATCGCGGTCGGTGAGCCCGCGAACCTCGTGCTGGTGGACCCGGACGCGACGTGGACGGTGAGCGGCGCGGAGCTCGCGAGCATCGCGGGCAACACCCCGTTCGAGGGCATGGAGCTGCCCGGCGTGGTGACGGCGACCATCTTGCGTGGCCGCGTCACGGCACTGGCGGGAAGGATTGCGGAATGACCCGCGTGCTGCTCGTTCTCGCAGTTTTCCTGTTCTTCGCGCTGTGCGTGTACGGCATGTGGCACGGCTGGAAGCGACGCCAGCGCAAGCAGGCCGACCTGCCCGCGTTCCCGTCGACTCCCGAAAAGCTCGGTGAGGCGCAGCTCGCGACCACGGGCGTCTACATCGGAACGACGAACGCGGGCAACTGGCAGGACCGCATTCAGGTCGGCGACATCGGCCACCGCGCGGAGGCGACGCTGAGCCTGGTGCCGGAGGGCGTCGCGATCGAACGTGTCGGCGCGACGCCGATCTTCATCCCCGCCGAGTCCATCCGGGACGCCCGGACCGACCGCGGGCTCGCCGGGAAGGTCATGTTCAGCGAAGAGGGACTTCTGGTGGTCCAGTGGGAGAACGAAGGCCACCTCTTCGACACGGGCTTCCGTGGCGATGACAAGAACGTTTACGAGGAATGGGTTCAGGCTCTAGTGGGAGGCAAGGCGTGACGAACGCGGCATTGGTGCTGGAAGACGGTCGCGTCTTCCGCGGTGAGGCGTACGGAGCGACCGGCGTCTCGCTCGGCGAGGTCGTGTTCTCCACGGCCATGACGGGCTACCAGGAAACCCTGACCGACCCGTCGTATCACCGCCAGATCGTGGTGCAGACCGCGCCGCAGATCGGCAACACCGGCTGGAACGACGAGGACGACGAGTCGTCGAGGATCTGGGTCGCCGGATATGTCGTCCGCGACCCCGCGCGCACGCCGTCGAACTGGCGGTCCAAGCGCGGTCTGGACGAGGAGCTGGCCAACCAGGGCGTGGTCGGCATCTCCGGCCTCGACACCCGCACGCTGACCCGCCACATCCGCGAGCAGGGCGCGATGCGGGCCGGGGTGTTCTCCGGTTCCGAGCTGTCCGACGACGCGTCGATGGTCGAGCAGGTCAAGGCATCCGCGCAGATGATCGGCGCGAACCTCGCGGTCGACGTCACCACGGACAAGCCGTACGTGGTCGAGGCGATCGGCGAGAAGAAGTTCACCGTCGCGGCGCTCGACCTGGGCATCAAGTCGAACACCCCGCGGATGATGGCGGCGCGCGGCATTGAGGTGCACGTGCTGCCGTTGACCAGCAGCTTCGACGACATCCTGAAGGTCAGCCCGGACGGGCTGTTCCTGTCCAACGGCCCCGGTGACCCGGCGACGCAGGACCACGCGATCGCACTCACCAAGGAGGCGCTGGGGCGGAAGCTGCCGCTGTTCGGCATCTGCTTCGGCAACCAGATCCTGGGCCGCGCGGTCGGCCGCGGGACGTACAAGATGCGCTACGGCCACCGCGGCATCAACATCCCGGTGATCGACGTGGCCACCGGCAAGGTCGCCATCACCTCGCAGAACCACGGGTTCGCGCTGGAGGGCACGCCGGGGGAGGAGTTCTCCTCGGAGTTCGGCCGGGCCGTTCTTTCGCACTACTGCCCCAACGACGGCACCGTCGAGGGTGTCCGGCTGCTCGACGCGCCGGCGTTCTCCGTGCAGTACCACCCCGAGGCGGCGGCCGGTCCGCACGACGCGGCGCCCCTGTTCGACGAGTTCGTGACGCTGATGAATGAGGCCCGCTGATGCCGAAGAGGACTGATCTCAAGCACATCCTGGTCATCGGCTCCGGCCCGATCGTCATCGGTCAGGCGTGCGAGTTCGACTACTCGGGCACGCAGGCGTGCCGGGTGCTGCGGGAGGAGGGCATCAGGGTCAGCCTGGTGAACTCCAACCCGGCGACGATCATGACGGACCCCGAGTTCGCGGACGCCACCTACATCGAGCCGATCACGGCCGAGTTCGTGGAGAAGGTCATCGCGCAGGAACGCCCGGACGCGATCCTGGCGACGCTGGGCGGGCAGACGGCGTTGAACACGGCCATCGCGCTGCACGAACGCGGGGTGCTGGAGAAGTACAACGTCGAGCTGATCGGCGCGGACATCGACGCCATCCAGCGCGGCGAGGACCGGCAGATCTTCAAGGACCTGGTGCGCCGCATCGGTGCCGAGGTCCCGCGTTCCGCCGTCTGCAACACGATGGACGAGGTCCGCAAGACCGTCGCGGACCTGGGTCTGCCGGTGGTGATCCGGCCGTCGTTCACCATGGGCGGCCTGGGTTCCGGCATGGCCTACACGCCCGAGGACCTGGAGCGTCTCGCCGCCATCGGTCTTGAGGAGTCTCCGGTCACCGAGGTGCTCATCGAGGAGAGCGTGCTCGGGTGGAAGGAGTACGAACTTGAGCTCATGCGCGACCGCAACGACAACGTGGTCGTCATCTGCTCGATCGAGAACATCGACCCGATGGGCGTGCACACGGGCGACTCGGTGACGGTGGCGCCCGCGATGACGCTGACCGACCGCGAGTACCAGCACATGCGCGACGTCGGCATCCAGGTCATCCGCGAGGTCGGCGTCGACACCGGTGGCTGCAACATCCAGTTCGCGATCCACCCCGAGAACGGCCGCATGGTCGTCATCGAGATGAACCCGCGGGTGTCGCGGTCGTCGGCTCTTGCTTCGAAGGCAACGGGTTTCCCGATCGCCAAGATCGCCGCGAAGCTCGCCATCGGCTACACGCTCGACGAGATCACCAACGACATCACGGGGGAGACCCCGGCGTCGTTCGAGCCGACGCTCGACTACGTGGTCGTGAAGGCTCCCCGGTTCGCCTTCGAGAAGTTCCCCGGTGCGGACCCGACTTTGACGACCACGATGAAGTCGGTCGGCGAGGCGATGTCGATCGGCCGGAACTTCGTCGAAGCGCTCGGTAAGGCGCTGCGTTCGCTGGAAACGAAATCGGTCGGTTTCTGGACTCAGCCCGACCCCGAGGGCGCTACGCTCGAGTCGACGCTGAAGCAGCTGGAGCGCGGGCACGACGGCCGCCTCTACACAGTCGAGCGTGCACTTCGACTGGGTGCGTCCATTGAGGACGTTCACCGGGCGTCGGGGATCGACCCGTGGTTCATCGAGCAGATCGCGTGGCTCGGCACATTGCGTCAAGAGCTGCTGGACGCTCCCGTGCTCGACGAGCCGTTGCTGCGCAAGGCGAAGCGCGCGGGTCTGTCCGACCGGCAGATCGCGGTCCTGCGGTCCGAGCTGGCCGGTGAGGACGGCGTGCGCACGCTGCGGCACCGTCTCGGGGTCCGGCC
>NZ_JBEXPJ010000090.1:0-33583 GCF_040611995.1 Lentzea sp. NPDC006480 | reverse complement strand
TCACCGGCAACGTCCGCGAACCCTGTTTCAGCGTCGCCGCAACCGTTTCCCGCTCGCCCAGCCGCCTGCCTCCGTCGAACCGGCTGAGGAAGACTTTGCCGGACGCCGCTCACGCTTCACTCACGCTTCGATGACACTCGCTGTCGCGGGATCTTCCGGACAAATGTAAAGGGCCCGCAGCCGTAGCCGCGGGCCCACCGAACAGCAGGGGACTGTCCGGTTCCCCCATGACCGGATCTCGTGGCGGACAGGACCACTGGGGAGGGCCTGCCCGCCTGAGGCCGACGATCGTGACACCCCCCAAGAACTCGTTGTCACTCTCGTCGTCCGGCTGATCACTACTTTGCCCTGCCGCGCTCACACTTCGGTCACACCGGCTTCACGCCCATAGACTCGTCGCTCGGCAGTGCTGGGGGAAGGCGACGACGTGCGAGTCGAGTACCGCGTGCTGGGGCCGCTGGAGGTGCTGCACGACGGCGCCCCGGTCGTCGTGCCCGCCGGTCGGTGCCGCGTGCTGCTCGCCACGCTCCTGTTGCGCGCCAACGAGTTCGTCCCGACTGCGGAGATCGTCGAGCGGTTGTGGGACGGCACTCCGCCGACGCGCGACCGCGCGCGCAAGACGGTGCACATGATCGTGACCCGGCTGCGGCAGGCGCTCGGACCGGCGAGCTGCGTGCGCACCGGCACTGGTGGTTACGCCGCTGTGGTGGAGCCCGGTCAACTGGACCTGCTGCGGTTTCGGGCGCACTTGAACGCCGGCGAGCACGCGGCGGCGACGGCGTTGTGGCGCGGGCCGGTGCTCGCGAACGTGTCGTCCGAGTCGTTGCACCGCGACGCCGTGCCCGCGTTGGCCGAGGAACGCCTGACCGCGCTGGAGCTCCGGGTCGGCGCGGATCTCGCGCGCGGGCTCGCGGCGGAGCTTGTGCCAGAGCTGCGGGTGCTCACGACGCAGCACCCGTTGCGCGAGGTGTTCTGGGCGCAGCTGGTGCTCGCGTTGCACCGCGGTGGTCAGCAGGCGGACGCGCTCGCGGTGTACCAGGAGGTCGCCGTTCTGCTGGAGGAGCAGCTCGGCGTGCCGCCGGGGCGGGAGCTGCGGGAGGCGCAGCGGCAGGTGCTGGCGGGCGAGGTGCCGGGGCCGGCTGTGGTGCGGCATCAGGTGCCGCGTCAGCTGCCGACCGCGTTGCCTCATTTCGTGGGCCGGGAGTCCGAACTGGACAGGCTCGACGCCGGAGCGCCGATCGCGGTGATCCACGGCAGCGGTGGCGTCGGCAAGACGTCGCTCGCCGTGCAGTGGGCGCACCGGGTGGCTCCTCGGTTCCCCGACGGGCAGCTCTACGCGGACCTGCGCGGGTTCGACCCGACGGGTGCGCCGGTGAACCCGGCCGGCGCGGCCCGCGACTTCCTGCTGGCGCTGGGCGTGCCGGCGGACGAGATCCCGCTCGGCACCGAGGAGATGTTCGGCAGCTACCGCGCGGTGCTGTCCCGGCGGCGGGTGCTGGTGTTGCTCGACAACGTCCGCGACCTGGCTCAGGTTCGCCCGCTGCTGCCCGGTGGGACGCGCAGCCTGGCCGTGATCACGAGCCGCAATCGCTTGCCCGGCTTGGTTTCCGAGGGCGCGTTCGCACTGGACGTGCTGGACAGCGGTGAGTCGATGGAGTTGTTCCGCGGCCGGGTGGGCGCGGACCGGGTCGCGGCCGAACCTGCCGCGGCCGCCCGGCTCGTCCAGCTGTGCGCGGGGCTGCCGTTGGCACTCGCGGTGGTGGCCGCGCGGGCAATGCTCGACCAGCACCCGCTGGGCATGCTCGTGGAGGAGCTGGAGTTCGCGGCTCTCGACGCGTTGGACACCGATGACCCGTTGACGAGCGTGCGCGCGGTGTTCTCGTGGACGTTCGGATGCCTGAGCCCGGCGGCGGCGCGGTTGTTCGTGCTGCTCGGCCTCCATCCCGGTCCGGACGTGACCGAGCCCGCGGCGACGAGCCTGTTGGGGGCTGCTGCGCTTGAGGCACTGGACGAACTGGTCCGCTACAGCTTGATCAACTGCCAGCACGACCGCTATCGGCTGCACGACCTGATGCGGTCGTACGCGGCGGAGGAGGCGGCCGCGAGGTTGTCTGCGGGGGAGTGCTCTGACGCCCGGCAACGGATCTTCGACCACCTCCTGCACTCGGCGCTGGCCGCCGTGGCGAAGCCGGATCCGTTGCGGCAGCCCATCACCACGTCGCCTCCTGCTCCGGGCGCCGTCGTGCTGACGTTCGGCACGACCACCGACGCCGACCGCTGGTTCGCCTCGGAACGCGCGGTGTTCGGCTCCGCGGTGGCGGCTGCGGGCGAGGCAGGTTTCGACGGCCACGTGTGGCGGACGGTCTGGGCGATCCGCCACTTCCTGCTCGCGACCGGCCGGTGGCGGGAGGGCGAACGCCTGCAACGCCTGGCGATCGCGGCCGCCGAGCGGGCCGGTGACCTCGAAGGCCAGTGCAGGGCCCGGCGCGGTCTGGTGTCGTTCCTGGTGCCGGAGCAGGAGTTCGAGGAGGCGGAGCAGCAGCTGCGCGCGGCCGTGGCGCTCGACTCCCTGCGGGGAGACCGGATCGGGCTCTCCAACGACCTGCGCGGCCTCGCCTACCTGCTCGGCCGCCAGGGCAAGTACACCGACGCGCTCGAACCGTTGGCGCGTGCGCTGGACGTGGCCACCGAGAGCGGCGACCAGATCGAGCTCGCGAGCGTCGCGGCGTCGCTCGGCTTCGTGCACAACGAACTCGGCTCACACGCGGAAGCGGCGGTGTGGGCGGTGCGGGCGCGCGACCTGTTCCTGGAACTGGTGCCGGACGAGCGCGACACCGTCGTGGCCTCGAACCGCGACACCCTCGGCAGCATCTACCGCGCTCTGGGCCAGCACGCCGACGCCGAGGCGAACTACCTCAGATCCGCGGAGCTGCAGGGCGCACTGTCGTACCGGCACTACCAGGCCGACACACTGGTGCGGCTGGCCGACCTGAAACAGGAGCAGGGCTCGCTCGACGCGGCGCGCGGCCACTACCTCGCGGCTCTGGAGATCTACGACGACCTCGGCTTCGCGAAGGCCGACGACGTGCGCGAGCTGCTGGCCCGGCTGAGCTGAGAGGCCGGTCCCGCCGCAGCGAAGAGGGAGGTAACTGCGCCCGGACCGGCCAGTCATATGGTCTGGGACGGCGCTCACAGTTCGGTCACACGTCACTTGGGGGGAGGAACGTTGGCTGTCGACTACCGGGTCCTCGGGCCGCTGGAAGTTCTCGTCGACGGCGCCGTCGTACCGGTGCCGGCCGGGCGGTGCCGCGTGCTGCTCGCCACGTTGTTGTTGCGCCCCAACCAGTTCGTTTCCGCCGACGAACTGGTCGATCGGCTCTGGGAAGGCGAACCACCGTCCTCCGAGCGAGCGCGCAAGACGCTGCAGATGGTGGTCGCCAGGCTGCGTCAGGCGCTGGGCGAGGCGAATTGTGTGCGGACCGCGCGCGGCGGCTACCGCACCGAACTCGATCCTTCGACCATCGACCTGACGCGGTTCAGGGCTCTGGTCGCTGCCGGCGATTTCGCTGCCGCGGTCGGGTTGTGGCGTGGCCCGATGCTCACCGACGTCCAGTCCGACTCGCTGCACCAGCGTGACGTCGCGCCGGTGACCGAGGAGTGGTTGCGGGCCCTGGAACGCCGGATCGGCGCCGACCTGGAGGCCGGACGCGCCGCCGACCTGGTCGCCGAGCTGCGCGGGCTCGTCGTGTCGCATCCCCTTCGCGAGGCGTTCTGGGCTCAGCTGATGCTGGCGCTGGCGCAGTCCGGGCAACAGGCGCAGGCGTTGGCGGCCTACCAGGAGGTGCGCTCGTTGCTGGCCGACGAGCTCGGCGTGGATCCGGGCGCGGAGCTTCGTTCGGTGCACCAACGCGTGTTGTCCGGCTCGGTGCGGGTGCGCGGACCGGTGCCGCGCCAGCTGCCCACCGCCGTTCCCCGGTTCGTCGGGCGCGCGGCCGAGCTGGACTCGTTGGAAGCCCTGACACACGGGGGTTCGATCGCGGCCATCACCGGAACCGCCGGCGTCGGCAAGACGACCTTGGCCGTCCACTGGGCACGGGAGATCGCGCCCCGGTTCCCCGACGGCCAGCTCTACGTGAACCTGCGCGGCTTCGACCAGCACCGCGAACCGATGACCCCAGGCGACGCGCTGGGCCGGTTCCTCGAAGGCCTGGGCGTAGCCCCTGACCGCGTGCCAGCCGACCTCGACGAAGCCTCGGCCCTCTACCGCAGCCTGGTCGCCGACCGGCGCATTCTCGTGCTGCTCGACAACGCCCGCGACGCAGAGCACGTCCGCCCCCTGCTGCCAGGCCCTTCACCGTGCCTGGTGCTGATCACGAGCCGCGATCGTTTGACCGGGCTGGTCGTGAACGAGGGCATGCAGCAGGTCGCGCTGGACGTGCTCAGCCCCGCCGAAGCTCACGCTTTGCTGATCAGTCGGCTGGGCGCTGAACGGGTCGGCGCGGCAGACGAGCTGATCAAGTGGTGCGGCGGGCTGCCGCTGGCGTTGGCGATCGTCGCCGCTCGCGCCGCCCAGGCCCCTCGGTTGCCGTTGTCCGCGTTGGTTGCCGAGTTGGCGGATGAGCGCACGCGGCTCGACACGTTGGACACCGGCGATGCGGCGACCAGCGTGCGAACGGTCTTCAAGTGGTCGTACCAGCAGCTCAGCCCTGGCGCGGCACGGATGTTCCGGCTGATCGGCGTCCATCCAGGGCCGGACATCACGGTGCCAGCGGCAGCGAGCCTCGCCGGGCTGCCTGTCGACGAGACTCGCGAACACGTGCGTGAGTTGGTGCGAGCGAACCTGCTGGTCGAGCACGTGCCAGGTCGGTTCAACTGCCATGACCTGCTCCGGGTGTACGCGGCTGACCGTGCGGCGGCGGAGGAATCGGCCGAGGCACGTGACGAGGCTCTTGAGCGGACGTTCGACCACTACCTCCACACCTTGATCGCGATCGATGCGACCTACCACGCACGGCGCCGGCACTTCGTGAAAGAGCCGGTAGCGGTGCCTGGGACGAGTTCAGAGGTGTTCGCCGAGGTGGAAGCAGTGCACGGCTGGTTCCGCGAGGAAGGCAACGTACTGCGCGCGGTGATCGCCCAGAGCGAGGCTCAGGGCGATCACCGCCACACGTGGCAGCTGGTGTGGATTGCCTTCGAACTGATCGAACGGATCGGCCCGTGGCGGGACTGGTTGTGGGCGCTCGCGGCTGCCGAACAGGCCGCTGCCAGGGCAGGTGAGCACGCGTGCGCCGCGAAGCTCGTGTACCTGGAGGCCATCGCTGTCGCCAGGCTCGGCTGGTACGAGCAGGCCAAGCGAAAGTTCGAGGCGAGCGGTCGCGCCTACGCTGAGTTGGGCGACGTGCCTGGACAGGTGATCTGTCAGGGCGGCCGGGCGTGGACGTTGATCCTGCTGGATCGTCCACATGAGTCGCTGGAGGTCGCCCAAGCCGCGCTCGACCTGCAGCGCGGAGATGCCAGCGCGACCGCCAAGCTGATCGCCACGGCTGTGCACCAGGTTGCGGAAGCCTTCACCTTCGTGAGCGAGTACGAGAAGGCACTCGAATGCTGCACCGAAGTGAGAACGTTGCGGCAGGGCACAGCGAGCCCGTACGAAATAGGGCACGAGGACATGACCAAAGGCGCGATTTCGTGTATCTCGGTGAGTCCGCTCAGGCGATCGAGCTTCTCACCGGCGCGATCAGGTGCTTCAACCAGAACGGCAGCTGGTCGGACATCGCCAATGCGCAGAGGTGGCTCGGTGAGGCGTACGAGCAGGCCGGCGACCTCGCCGCCGCGCGTCGTACGTGGATCGAGTCCATGGCGACCTTCGAGTACCACCAGCACCCCTATGCCGAGAAGGTGCGGGCCAAGCTCGCCGCCCTCCCCGAGAACTGATGAGCGGTGCTGGTGGCCCCCCAGGTCTTGCGCCACCAGCACCGCTGAGAGCAACTGTGCCCGAGGGCGCTCACACTTCGCTCACACTGTGATCACAGCACCTACACTGCAGGTGACATGGGGGACGTTGTGCGAGCCGAGTACCGCGTGCTGGGGCCGTTGGAGGTAATTCTCGACGGCGAACCCGTGGCGGTCCCGGCCGGACGATCCAGGGTGCTGCTCGCGGTGTTGCTGTTGAGGGCCAACCGGTTCGTGTCGGCCGAAGAGCTGGTGGAACTCGTCTGGGACGGTACCCCTCCGCGGCTCGATCGCGCGAAGTCCACTTTGCAGATGGTCGTGCGGCGGCTGCGGGTGGCGCTGGGCGACGCGGACTGCGTGCGCTCGGCTCCGGGTGGCTACTTCGCGGAGATCGAGCCGGACCAGCTGGATCTGCTGCGGTTCCGCGCCCTGGCCGGTTCCGGGGACTTCGCCGCCGCTGCTGCGCTGTGGCGGGGACCGGTGCTGGCCGACGTTGCCTCGGACGCGGTGCACCGGGACGACGTGCGGCGGCTGGCCGAGGAACGGCTTGTGGTGCTGGAGCGGCGGATCGAGGCCGACCTGGACCGCGGGCTGGCCGGTGAGCTGCTGCCGGAGCTGCGCGCGCTCACGGCCAAGCACCCGTTGCGGGAGCCGTTCTGGCGGCAGCTGATGTTGGCGCTGTACCGGTCCGGCCAGCAGGCGGCGGCGCTGCTGGCCTACCAGGAGCTCCGGACCACGTTGGCCGACGAGCTCGGCATCGATCCCGATGAGTCGTTGCGGGACCTGCACGAACGAATCCTGCGCGCGGAGGTGCCCCCAGGCGGACGGCTGGTGCCGCGGCAGCTGCCTTCTGGCGTGCGGAACTTCGTGGGCCGTGACGAGGAGCTCCGCCTGCTCGGCGAACTCGATGGCGTCACGGTTGTGCACGGCGTTGGCGGCGTGGGCAAGACCGCGATCACGCTGAGGTGGGGGCGGGAGGTTCGTGATCGTTTCCCGGACGGCGACCTCTACGTGAACCTGCGCGGGTTCGATCCGGAGGTGGCGCCGCTCGAACCCGCCGCTGCGGCCGAGGTGTTGCTGGTCGGCATGGGTGTGGAGGAGATCCCGGCGGATCCGGACGCGCGGTTCGGGTTGCTGCGCACCACGATGGCCGGGCGGCGGTTGTTGCTCGTGCTGGACAACGCCGCGTCCAGCCGCCAGGTCGTGCCGCTGCTGCCCGGTGCGGCGGGTGTGCGGTTGGTGGTGACGAGCCGCAACCAGCTGCGCGCGCTGGTGTCCCAGCACGACGCGACGGCGATCGGGTTGCGGCAGCTGGACTTCGCGGCCGCACGGACGTTGCTCGCCGCTGTGATCGGCGCAGCACGCCTCGACGCCGAGCCGGAGGGGGCGCACGCGATCGTCGAGCGCTGCGCCGGGTTGCCGCTCGCGTTGCGCGTGGTCGCCGAGCGGGTCGCGCGTTTCCCGGACACCTCGCTGCGGGAGTTCGTCGCGGAACTGGACGCCGCGCGGCTGGACGTGTTGAGCGACTTCGACGACGTGGACGTGCGCTCGGTGTTCAGCTGGTCCTACCGGGCTCTGGACGACGAGTCGGCGCGGATGTTCCGGCTGCTGTCAGTCCACCCGGGACAGGACTTCGACGTCGCGGCCGCGGCGGCGCTGGCAGGCGTCCCGATCGCCCAAGCACGCCGGCTGCTCGAACGACTTGTCGCCGATCACCTCGTGCAGTCGAGGTCTCCTGGCCGGTACGACCTGCATGACCTGTTGCGCGCCTACTCGAACGAACTCTGCGGCGACGATGAGACGGCGGCGCTGCAGCTCACCGAGTGGTACACCCACACCTTGGTGAACGCCTCCGACCAGCTGCAGGGCACCAAGCAACTGGTGGACGCGGGTGAGATCACCTCCCGCGTGGTGCCGCAGAGGTTCACCTCGGCGTTCGATGCGATGTCCTGGGTTCGCAACGAGTGGGACAACCTCAAAGCCGTGACGCGGGCGGCGATCGCGCGCGGCTGGACCCGGCTCGCCTTGCTGATTCCCGCTCACCTGATCCGGTACCTCAACATCGACACGGGACGCCGTCCGGAGGCGCTCGAGCTGTTCGAACGGGTGAGAGACTTCGGCACCGAACAGGAACAGGCGATTCTGCAGATCAAACTGGCCTCCCTGTACGGCCACTGCGGCCGAGCCGAAGAGGCACTTCGGGCCCACGAAAACGCAGTGCGGTTCGCCCGCAAGTTCGGCGATCGGCGCGCGGAGGCGATGGCCACGCTGAACATGGTCGGCGCCTACGAACGTCTGGGCCGACTGGAGGACGCGCTCGCCACGTCCGTTGACGGTTTCGCCTTGCTCGCCGAGCTCGACGACCCGTTCCTGTACTGCGCCGCGCGTGCCAACGCGAGTCTCATCCTGAGCCGTCTCGGGCGCTACGCCGAAGCGGTCGAGCAGAGCACCGCGGCCGTCGCCATCGCGGTGAACTTCGGAGACGAGTTCGTCCACGGGCGAATTCACACCATGCACGGTGAGGCACTGGCCGGAGTCGGGCGGCTCGACGAGGCGGTGAGCGCCCTGGAGTTCGCCGTCGAGGTCATGGTGAAGTTCGGCGACCGGGAGAACGAGGGCGAGGCGTTGCGCCACCTCGGCCACGTGCTGCTGCGGCTCGACCGTCGCGACGACGCCGTGGTGGCGTGGCGGCGCGCGGTGGAACTGTGGCGAGCTCTCGACGACCCGAGGCTGGTCGAGCTTGTCGAGCGGCTGCGGGAGCTGGAGGCCGGGCGATGACCGTCGAGTACCGCGTGCTGGGGCCGTTGGAGGTGCTTGTCGACGGCGAGCCCGTGACGGTCCCGGCCGGCCGGTGCCAGGTGTTGCTGGCGGCGTTGCTGTTGCGGGCCAACAGGTTCGTGCCCGTCGACGAGCTGGTGGACCTGGTCTGGGACGGCGCTCCTCCGCGGCTCGACCGCGCCAAGGCCACTTTGCAGATGGTCGTGCGCAGGCTGCGGGTCGCGTTGGGCGAGGCGGACTGCGTGCAGACCCGGACGGGTGGTTATCTGGCCGTGGTCGAGCCCGATCAGCTCGATCTGTCGAGGTTCCGGGCACTCGCGGCCTCCGGTGACTTCGGTGCCGCGTCGGCGTTGTGGCGCGGCGCGGTGCTGAGCAACGTGGCGTCCGAGCAGCTGCACCGCGAGGAGGTGCCGCGGCTGGCCGGTGAGCGGCTCGCGGTGCTGGAGCGGCGGATCGACGCGGAACTGGACCGCGGACTCGCCGGCGAACTGGTGGCCGAGTTGCGGTCGCTGGTGGCGGAACACCCGTCGCGGGAACCGTTCTGGCGGCACCTGATGCTCGCGCTGTACCGGTCCGGGCAGCAGGCCGAGGCGTTGCGCGTGTACGAGCAGGTGCGGGCCGAACTCGCCGACGAGCTCGGCGTCGATCCGGGGCCTGAACTCCAGGAGCTGCACCAGCAGATCCTGCGTGCCGAGGTGGCGCCGGGGACGCGGCCGCAGGTCCCGCGTCAGCTGCCGTCCGGACTGCGCAACTTCGTCGGGCGCGAGGACGAGCTCGGGGTTCTGGACAAGGCGTCCGGTGTCACGGTCGTGCACGGTGTTGGTGGTGTCGGCAAGACCGCGTTGGTGTTGCAGTGGGCTCGCGATCGGCGTGAGCACTACCCGGACGGCGACCTCTACGTGAACCTGCGCGGGTTCGACCCGGAGGTGCAGCCGGTGGATCCCGCTGCGGCCGCCGAGAACTTGCTGGTCGGGTTGGGCGTGCACGACGTTCCGGCTGGTGCGGAAGCGCGGTTCGCGTTGCTGCGCACCACCCTCGTCGACCGGCGGTTGCTGCTGTTGCTGGACAACGCGGCGTCGGCGCGTCAGGTCCTGCCGCTGCTGCCCGGTGCGGCCGCTGTGCGCGTGCTGATCACCAGCCGCAACCAGCTGCGGGCGCTCGTCTCGCAGCACGACGCGACCGCGATCAGCTTGGGGCAGCTGGGGTTCGACGAGGCACGGTCGTTGCTCGCCGTGGTGATCGGCGAAGAACGCCTGGACGCCGAACCCGAGGCCGCCCGCGAGATGGTTCGACGGTGCGCCGGCCTGCCGTTGGCGCTGCGGGTCTTCGCGGAACGGGTGTCGCGCTTCCCGGACGTGTCGCTGCGGGAGTTCGTGGCCGAGCTGCACGAGGAGCGGCTCGATGCGTTCAACGACTTCTACGACGTGGACGTCCGTGCAGTTTTCTCGTGCTCCTACCGGGCGTTGGACGAACAGTCGGCGCGGATGTTCCGGCTGCTGTCCGTCCACCCAGGACCGGACTTCGACGTGAGCGCCGCCGCCGCGCTCGCCGGGGTGTCGGTGACGCAGGCCAGGCGGTTGCTCGAACGCCTGGTCGCCGACGCGCTCGTGCAGTCGCGGTCGTTGGGGCGGTACTGCCTGCACGATCTGCTGCGCGCCTACGCGACGGAGCTGTGCGGCGACGACGAGGCGGCCGCGCTGCGGATGACCGAGTGGTACGTCCACACCCTCGAACGCGCCAGAGCGCTGCAAAGCGCGCGAATGCTGGTGCGGGCGGACGAGATCACATCGGGCGTGGTGCCGCAGGGGTTCAGCTCGCAGTTCGACGCGACGTCCTGGGTCCGGCAGGAGTGGGACAACCTCAGGGAGGTTTTGTACGCGGCCGTCGCGCGCGGTTGGGAGAAGCTCGCGCTGATGATTCCGACGCACATCGACAACTACCTGAGCCTCAACCGGCGGCGCTGGTCGGAGGCAGTCGGGATGTACGAGGCGGTGCAGACCTTCGGGAGCATCCGCGAGCAGGGTTTTCTGTTGCTCAAGCTGGCGAGCCTCTACAGCGACGTGGGCCGCCGGGACGACGCACTGGTCTGCTTCAGCGAGGCGCTGAGGTTCGTGCACGACGCGGGCGAACGAACCGCCGAGGCAGCCGGGCTGAGCAACCAGGCACTCCTGCTCAACTCACTCGGACAGCCGGAAGCAGCGCTCGAGAGCGTGCGGCGCGCGGCCGAGATCAGCGTCGAGCTCGAGGACCGCTACCTGGAGGGCGTCACCCGCGGCAACAGCGCCCTCTACCTGAACGCTCTCGGTCGCCACCAGGAAGCCTTCGACGAGACCGAACGCGCCGTCGCCCTGATGGCCGAACTGGAGGACGAGTACCTGCTCGCGCGGGTGCAGGGGCAGCAGGGCAGAACGCTGCTGGAGCTGGGCAGGCTCGACGAGGCCGTCGAACGGCTGGGATCCGTCGCCCGGTCGATGGCCGCGTTCGGAGATGCCGGCGATGAGGCCGACGTGCTGGAACTGATGGGCATCGCGCTGCTGGGACTGAACCGGGGTGAGGAGGCGGCCGTGGCGTGGCTACGCGCCTTCGATCTTTGGCACGATCTCGGTGACCACAGGGCCGAGCGGGTCGCGGCCCGGCTTGCGGAGCTGAAGAAGTAGCCGGGGGGCGTGATCGGTGAGCGTCGAGTTCCGGGTCCTGGGCCCGCTGGAAGTGCTGCTCGACGGAGAACCCGTCGACGTCCCGGCCGGCCGCGGGCGAGTGTTGCTGGCGACATTGTTGTTGCGGCCCAACCAGTTCGTGTCGGTCGACGAGCTCATCGAACGGTTGTGGGACGGCGAACCGCCGACGGTTGACCGCGCCCACAAGACCTTGCAGATGGTCGTCACCCGGTTGCGGCAGTCGCTCGGTGCCGCCAACCGCGTGCGGACGGCCGGTGGCGGCTACCGGGTGGAGATCGATCAGGACGAGCTTGACCTGCTGCGGTTCCGCGCGCTCGCGGGCTCCAGCGACTTCGCCGCGGCTGCGGCGTTGTGGCGCGGACCGGTGCTCGGCAACGTCAAGTCGGACGCCCTGCACCGCGACGACGTACCGCCGTTGCTGGACGAACGCCTGGTCGTGCTGGAGCGCCGCATCGACGCGGATCTCGATCGCGGTCACGCCGCCGAGCTGGTGGCCGAGCTGCGGTCCCTGGTCGCGGACCACCCGCTGAGGGAGTCGTTCTGGCGGCAGCTGATGCTCGCGCTCTACCGCTCCGGGCAGCAGGCCGCGTCGCTCGCGGCCTACCAGGAAATCCGGAAACGGCTCGCGGACGAGCTCGGGGTCGATCCCGGCCCCGCGTTGCGCGACCTGCATCAGCGGATCCTCCGTGCGGACGTCGGCCACGTGGACCGTCGTTCAGTGCCGCGGCAACTGCCGGCGGGTGTGCCCGACTTCGTAGGCCGCGACGAAGAAATTTCGTTGTTGGGCAAGGCGAACGGGATCTCGGTCGTGCATGGCGTCGGAGGCGTCGGCAAGACTGCCCTGGCGCTGCAGTGGGCCCACTCGGTGCGTCAGGACTTCCCGGACGGCGACCTCTACCTGAACCTGCGGGGATTCGAGCAGGAGGCGCAGCCCGTCAGCCCGGGCCACGCAGCGGAGTTGCTGCTGGTCGGGTTGGGCGTGAAGAACGTACCGGCCGGTGAGGAGGCGCGGTACGCGTTGCTGCGGACCGAGCTGGCGGGCCGGCGGATGTTGCTGGTCCTGGACAACGCGGCGACCGGCCGGCAGGTGTTGCCGCTGCTGCCCGGTACGCCGAGCGTCCGGGTGATCATCACGAGCCGCAACCAGTTGCGCCCGCTCGTCGTGCGGTACGGCGCGACGAGCATTGCCTTGCGGCAGCTGGACAACGACGAGGCACACAGGTTGCTCGCCGCACGTCTCGGCGCCGCACGTCTCGAGGCGGAACCCGGCGCGGTTCGCGAGATCGTCGAGCGCTGCGCCGGACTGCCCTTGGCACTGCGGGTTTTCGCCGAGCGGGTGGCACGGTTCCCGGACACGCCGCTGCACGAGTTCGCCAGCGAACTGCGCACCGAGCGGCTGGACGCACTGACCGACTTCGACGACGTCGACGTGCGTGCGGTGTTCTCGTGGTCGTACCGGGCGCTCGATCCCGAGTCGGCACGGATGTTCCGGCTGCTGTCCGTTCACCCAGGAGTCGATCTCGACGTCGGCGCCGCGGCCGCGCTGGCCGGCGTCACCGTCGCACAGGCACGCCGGTTGCTGGAACGGCTCGTCGCGGACCACCTGGTGCAGACCCGCTCGCCCGGCCGTTACGACCTGCACGACCTGCTGCGCGCTTACGCCGCCGAGTTGTGCGGTGATGACGAGGCGGCCGCCCTGAGGCTGACGGAGTGGTACGTCCACACGCTGGAGAACGCCGCGGAGGTGCACGGAGTCACTCAGGTGATGTACGCGGACGAGGTCTCGACCGGCGTTGTCCCGCAGGAGTTCTCGACCCGCTTCGGCGCGCTCGCCTGGTGTCGCGGTGAGTGGGACAACCTCTGCGCCGTGATGCACGCGGCCCTCGCCAGAGGCTGGAACCTCCTCGCCCAGATGATCCCCATCCACCTGCGCACCCACTACGTCATCGAGAGGGTGCGAGATCAGGAACTTCTCTCGATGTTCGAGGCGGTTCAGGACCTCGGCTCCGCCCGTGTGCGGAACTTGCTCAAGCTGAAGCTCGCCGCGACGTACGTCAACGTGAAGCGCTTCGAGGACGCGCTGCGCGAATTCGACGCCGCGCTGCCACTCATCCGCGAGATGGGGGACAAGCTCGCTGAGGCGGGCGGCCTCAACAACATGAGCGTTGCGTACCTCTCCACCGGCCGGGCGGAGGAGTCGCTCGACTGCAACCGCCGAAGCCTCGAGTTGGCGGTCGAGTTGGGGGACCTGGACATGGAGTGCGTTTGCCGAGTGAACATCGTCGGCACGCTCAACGGTCTTCGGCGTCATGCCGAGGCACTCGAAGAAGCGGACCGAGCGCGCGCGGCCATCCGCAGGAAGGGCGACGAGTACGCGGCCGCGCGGCTGGACTCCCTGATCGCCGTCGCACTGGTCGGGCTCGGCCGGCTCGACGAGGCGCTCGCCCTGTTCGAGCAGTGCATCGAGGAGCTGCGCAGGTTCAGCGACGTGCGGTCGAGAGTCGCGGTGCTCGACGAGGACGTGGGCCCGCTGTTGTTCCGGCTGGGCAGGCACGACGACGCCGTGCGGGCTTGGGAGCAGGCACTGGAGCTGGCTGTTGCCGTCGGCAACGACCGCGCTGACGGACTCGAGGCGAAGCTCGCGCTGGTGCGCGGTTCGCGACCGGAGTGAGGCGAGGTTGGCCATCCGTGTCGTCCCGGCCTGTCACATCGGGTAAGCATGTGCCCGGAAGAGGGGAAGGTGCATGAGCCTGCACGTCGCGGTCGACTTCGGCACGTCGAGCACCTGCGTCGCCGTCTCGGCCCACGGCCGGGAGCCGCAGGTCGTCGTGTTCGACGGCCAGCCGCTGGTGTCGTCCGCCGTGTTCGCCGCCGCCGACGGGACGTTGTTCGTCGGTCAGGAGGCCGAGCGTCAGGCGGCGGTCGACCCCGCTCGCTACGAACCGCACCCGAAGCGCCGTGTCGACGAGGGCGAGCTGCTGCTGGGCAGCACTGTGCTGCCCGTCGTGGACGTCGTGCGCGCGGTGCTCACCCGTGCCGTCGGAGAAGCGCGCCGGGTCGGTGGCGGGGCACCCGTCGACCTTCTCGTTCTGACCCATCCCGCGGACTGGGGAACCGTCCGCACCCGAGTGCTGATCCAGGCCGCACGCGGTCTCGGCCGTGAGCTGGTGCTGGTGCCGGAGCCCGTCGCGGCCGCCGTCTTCCACTCCGCGAGCCACTCCGTTCCGGACGGTGCCTCTCTCGCCGTGCTCGACCTCGGCGGCGGCACGGTCGACGCGAGCGTGGTGACGCGCACCGGCAGGAGCTTCCGGGTGCTGTCGGCCAAGGGCGACCCGAGCTTCGGCGGCGCGGACGTCGACCAGGCGTTGCTGGAACACGTCGGCGGGCTGGTCGCGGCCAAGGATCCAGAGGCGTGGCGGCAGCTCGTCGAAGGCCGCGAGATGGCGGACCGGCGCAAGCGGCGGGTGCTGCGGCAGGACGTGCGGGGCGCCAAGGAGACGTTGTCCCGGCACGCCTACACCGATGTGCCGATGCCGCCGCCGTTCCCGGACGCGCACGTCACCCGATCCGACCTGGAACAGCTGATCACCGCGCCGTTGAACAGGGCTGCCGCCTTGGTCGGCGCCGCCGTGCGTGACGCTGGTCTCTCACCGCAGCAGCTGGCCGGGGTGTTCCTGGTCGGCGGGTCGAGCCGCATCCCGCTGGTCGCGCGACTCGTCCACGACCACATCCGCGTGGTGCCGACGAGCATCGACCAGCCGGAGACCGTCGTCGCCCGCGGCGCACTGCGGGCCGTCAGCCTCGACCCGGAGCGGACCGGGGGCGTCGCCCAGCAGAAGACGCCACAGGGCGGTCCGGGTGACGTAACGCACAACCTCCGGGTGACCGACGACGCCACTCGCAAGATCACCCGGCGGATCACGCCGCCGCCCTCCTCGCAGTTCCCCACCGCGTTCCCCCCGGCCCCGCAGCCGCCGAAGAAGAAGAGCAAGGTGCCGCTGTTCGTCACGATCGGCGTGGTCGTGGTGCTCGCCGCGGCCGGTGTTGGTGGTTACTACTGGCTGAACCACAAGAACACGACCGAGCAGTCGGATCCGCCGGCGAATCAGATCGCGGTGTACGACTACCGCTTCACTCGTCCGGACGGATGGGAGCAGACGGGCGGAGTCGCGAAAGACCGGCAGGTGCTTTTGCAACCGATCGACCGCAAAACGTCTGATCCGGATTCACCCGTGGATCGCATTGCTGTGCAGGAGCAAACACTTGTCTACGACAGCAGTGCGGATCGCCCGCGCGCGTTGAAAGAACTGCAGATCCAATATGACAAGCGCGTGGGCAACGGTGACAAGGTCTCCGGATTTGCTGAAGCGACCACATTCGCGGGCAAGTCTGTTGTTCACTATCGCGAAGAAGTGAGTGGCGCCGCGGTCGACTGGTACATCCAGTTCGCGGGCAAGGCGCAGGTGAGCGTGGGCTGCCAGGCCACCGACGCGGGCAAGGCGCAGGTCGGCGCCGCCTGCGAGCAGATCGTCCGTTCACTGGTCATCAAGCCGCAGTAAGCACCGTCAGGGGAGTTGTCCATGTCCGCCAGCGAGGTTCTCGCCCGGTTCCGCGCCGAGGTCGGAGAAGCCGCCACTCGTGCCCGTCGTGCCGCCGGTGAAGTCGGTGAACGCAATGCCAAGCTGCGGGAACGGACGCGTGACCTGGCCAGGCAGGCACGTGAGCGCAGGGTCGAACCCGGTGCTCAGGCCACTTCTCCTGACGTTCGAGCGGCGGCCACCGGGTTCCGCGGCGACCGCGGACTGCCGGTCGAGCAGACGCCGGACGCCGCCGAGTTGACCGCTCCGCAGGCTCCCGCGCCCGTCGAGACGGAGTCCCCGGCCACTCTCGGTTCTGCCGCTGTCGCCGGTCCGAGTGGCCAGCTTCCCCGTGTGAGTGACGATGACGAGGACTTTTCGCAGTCGCGAATCCTCTACTGACACCGGGTTTCACCCGGAGCCGTTTACTAGCGCAACTACTTCCGATGAAGTCGCGACAGGACGGAACCGACGTGGCAGGGTCCTCGTCGGAAGAGGCGTACGAACCAAGAAGTACGACTTGAACTTCAAACAAGGGGGCATCTCCCAATGGCCGGTTACGTCGCGTCTGCAGAAGAACTCGCCGCGCTCGGCAAGCACATTCAGGAGGTCGACGCTCAGACTCAGGCCACGCTGCGCGGCGTTGCCAACACCGTCGACGGTCTCCGGAGCGTCTGGACTGGTGCGGCTGCCACCGCCTTCAACGCCCTGATGGAGCGTTACAACGAGGACGCCCGGAACCTCCAGCAGGCTCTGCAGGGCATCGCGGAGCAGGTCGGCGTGAGCGCCGACACCTACCGCAAGCAGGAAGAGGAAGCGCAGAACCTCTCTCAGAGCATCTCCAACCGTCTCTGATTCTCCGCGGTTCTTCCAGCTTTCGTTTGCTCTTTCGCACAACACAGACTTCTAGGGGAGATGGAAATGTCACACGACAGCGTCAAGGTCAGCTTCGCCGAGCTCGCGAACGCAGCAGGCTCGATCTCCAGCTCGGCACAGCAGGTCCAGCAGCAGCTCGACGACCTCCGTGACCAGGTCACCAAGGTCATGGGCAGCTACGAGGGTGAGGCCGCCGCGGCCTACCAGCAGAAGCAGTCCCAGTGGGACAAGAGCGCCGCTGACCTGCAGTCCGTCCTCTCGTCCATCGGTATCGCTGTGCGTGACGCCGGCCAGGCGTACGAGGCGGCCGAGAAGAGCAACGCCAACCGCTGGTAAGCCATCGCGGTTCAGTTAGACCCTCGCGAGCCCCGGAACCACGTGGTCCGGGGCTCGCGTACGTCCGGAGTTGGGGCGTTCGGAGGGGCCGTTTTGGTCCCCGCACCACCCATCCGGTATCTTCTTACGTTGTTGTGCGGTAGCTGGCGCCCATGTGTGCCGCGCCTGTCTCGGAACCACCGCTTGGTTCGTCCAAGATCGGTCTGGGGCAACCGCCGCAGTGACCCCAGACGCAAGTGACGACGAGGTAGATCCGTGCGCACGTACAGCCCGAAGCCCGGTGAGGTGACCCGCACCTGGCACGTGATCGACGCCCAGGACGTGGTGCTCGGCCGGCTCGCCACCCAGGCCGCGACGCTGCTGCGCGGCAAGCACAAGCCGACTTACGCCCCTCACGTTGACACCGGTGACTTCGTCATCGTCATCAACGCTGACAAGGTGGCTCTGACCGGCGCGAAGCGGGACCAGGCCTTCCAGTACCGCCACTCCGGCTTCCCCGGTGGTCTGCGCAAGCAGTCCTTCGGCGAGCTGCTGGACACGCGTTCGGACCGGCTGGTCGAGAAGGCGATCAAGGGCATGCTGCCCAAGAACCGCCTGGGCCGTCAGATCGCGAACAAGCTCAAGGTCTACAGCGGGCCGAACCACCCGCACGCTGCGCAGCAGCCGCAGACCTTCGAGATCAAGAAGATCGCCCAGTGAGCGACGAGAACACCGAGGAAGTTCCTGTGACCACCCCTGAGAACGAGACCCCTGAGGTCGAGACCCCCGAGGTCGAGGCTGAGGTTGTCGAGGCCGAGGTCGTCGAGGCTGCTCCCGAGGCCGAGGCCGAGCAGGCCGAGGTTGTCGAGGAAGAAGCTTCCGCGCCGGTGGTCGTCGCTCCGCAGCTGAACGGCGCCGCGCACCTCGCGCAGACCGTCGGCCGCCGCAAGGAGGCCGTCGTCCGCGTCCGCCTCGTGCCCGGCACCGGCAAGTTCACGCTGAACGGCAAGGCCCTCGAGGACTACTTCCCGAACAAGGTGCACCAGCAGCTCATCAAGGAGCCGCTCGTCACCACGGAGAAGCCCGAGACCTTCGACGTGATCGCCAACCTGCGTGGCGGCGGCATCACCGGCCAGGCCGGTGCGCTGCGTCTCGCCATCGCGCGTGCGCTGATCGCCGTCGACTCCGAGGACCGCCCGGCCCTGAAGAAGGCCGGCTTCCTCACCCGTGACCCGAGGGTCAAGGAGCGCAAGAAGTACGGTCTGAAGAAGGCCCGCAAGGCGCCTCAGTACTCCAAGCGCTGACACGAAGTCTCAGCTGTACCTGCGGGAGCAGCAGTTCAAATCGAACTGCTGCTCCCGCAGTGTTTTCCGGGTCTTTCCCGCCGCCTTGCAGTGTCCATATCGGAGGATTCATGGCCCGCCTGTTCGGCACCGACGGAGTGCGTGGTCTCGCCAACGCCGATCTCACCCCCGAGCTCGCGATGTCCGTCGCCGCCGCAGCGGCACGCGTGCTCGCGGAGCACGACCGTTCCCACCGCCCGGTCGCCGTCGTCGGCCGCGACCCCAGGGCGAGCAGCGAGATGCTCGACGCCGCCGTCACCGCGGGCCTCACCTCGGCCGGCGCGGACGTCCTGCGGGTCGGCGCGCTGCCCACCCCGGCGGTCGCCCACCTCGTCGCCGCGCTCGGCGCCGACATCGGCGTGATGATCTCCGCGTCGCACAACGCGATGCCGGACAACGGGATCAAGCTCTTCGCCGCCGGTGGCCACAAGTTGCCCGACCAGGTCGAGGACGAGATCGAGCAGCACATGGGCACCGGCTTCGAGCGGCCGACCGGTGCCGCGATCGGCCGGGTGCGCGACGTCGCCGATGCCGAGACCCAGTACGTCGAGCACCTGCTCAAGGTCACACCGCACCGCCTCGACGGCCTCAAGGTCGTGGTGGACTGCGCGAACGGTGCCGCGTCGGTGGCCGCACCGGACGCCTACCGTCGCGCCGGGGCCGAGGTCATCGCGATCCACGCCACCCCGGACGGCCTCAACATCAACGACAACTGTGGCTCGACGCACATCGACGTCGTGGCCGCCGCGGTCCGCGAGCACGGCGCCGACCTCGGCATCGCGCACGACGGTGACGCCGACCGCTGCCTCGCGGTGGACGCCGAGGGCAACGCCGTCGACGGTGACCAGATCCTGGCGATCCTCGCGCTCGCCATGCGCGACGCGGGCGAGCTGTACGAGGACACCCTCGTCGCCACCGTGATGAGCAACCTCGGCCTGCACCTCGCCATGAAGGCGGAGAAGATCCGCCTGCGCACCACCGCGGTCGGCGACCGGTACGTGCTGCAGGACCTCAAGGCCGGCGGCTACTCGCTCGGCGGCGAGCAGTCCGGCCACGTCGTGCTGCCCGCGCACGCCACCACCGGCGACGGCCTGCTCACCGCGCTGCGCCTGATGGCCCGCATGGCCGAGACCGGCAAGTCCCTCGCCGACCTCGCCTCGGTGATGCGCCGCCTGCCGCAGGTCCTGATCAACGTGAAGGTCTCGGACAAGGCCGCGGTGGCGAAGGCCACCTCGGTCAGCGAGGCCGTCGCCGCCGTCGAGGCCGAGCTGGGCGACGCTGGCCGCGTGCTGCTGCGCCCGTCCGGAACGGAGCAGCTCGTGCGGGTGATGGTCGAGGCGACGAGCCACGAACAGGCGGAGTCGGCAGCGCAACGCCTCGCGGGTGTGGTTTCCTCGGTCCGCTGAGCCGAACGGGGCCGGAGGCGCGACACGTCGCCGGCCCCGCATCGGGGACACCGACATCCGAGGACGACGACGTGAAATTCGGCCCGATGGCCTTGCTGATTGTCCTGTTCGTGCTGGCCCTAGCGGCTGTGGCACTGGTCGTCGTGATCGTCGTGAAGGCCCAGAAGAAGCAGCGGGCTCACCCCGGGCAGCAGTTCCCGCCGGGCCAGGGCTACCCCCAGCAGCCATATCCGCCGCAAGGCCCCCCGCAGGGTCAGCAGTGGCCGCAGCAGCCACCGCAAGGTCAGCAGTGGTCTCAGCAACCTCCTGGCCAGCAGCCTCCGCCGTCCAACCAGTGGTGATCACGGATCTCGCGTTCGCAACTGCAAGCGACGCGATCGTTCGCCTCCGCGGGACGGCCGTGGCCTGCGAACATGGGAACCGGATGCAACGCTGATACGTCGGACTGGGGAATGCCGGTTCACACCGGCGGACGTTCTACGGGGTGTGGCGCGAGGCCACGGAGGGGAGTTCGGGTGGCCGGCTTCGGTACTAGCCCGGAGGAGATGGGCGCGGTCGCCGGGAAGGTGCGCGGTGCCGGTGAGGGCACCAAGGCCTCCAGCGACAAGATCGCGCAGACCGACCTGGCCAAGGAGAGCTTCGGCACGGCTCACACTGACGCGTTCACGGGCTATCAGACCGGCATTCAGAAGCTCGCCAAGTGCGCGCAGAGCTTCGTCACCGCGAGCGCCGACCTCGCGGCCCGCCTCGAAGCCAGCAAGGGCGGCTACGAGTGGGTCGAGGCCGAGAACAAGCAGAAGGTGAGCTAGTCGTGGAACAGCCCACCTGGCAGGAAGTCAAAGCGCTCCTCGACAACCCGAACATCCCGTTCGAGCAGCGCAAGGAACTCGCCCTCCGGTACTTCGACCGGGCAGAGGACGAGGACATGCCCGGCCTCTCCGAGGACGAGGCGAACAAGGTCGTCGAGGAGTACGACAAGAAGTTCTCGCTCGGCGACTGGGACCGCACCTGGGCCGACGACGAGGACGACAACCTCCAGGACTCCCTCGACGCCGCGCGTGCGTCCGCCAAGGCGGACAAGGAGAAGAACGGCGACCCGGCCGCGGACAAGGCGGCGGTCGACGCGGGCAAGCAGCAGCTGCGCGACCAGGCCAAGGGCGGTCCGTACAGCGCGGGTGTGTCGAAGTCGGACGACATCATCGACAAGGGCAACTCCGCCCTGAAGATGTTCGACAACTTCCTGCCGAAGTACATCTCGGCGTGCGGGGTCGCGGGCAAGACCAGTGGCGACTTCTCGAAGGAGAAGGTCCTCGAGCTCTGGAACCAGCAGCGCGGCATCCTGTTCTCCAAGCTGGAAGCCGAGGTCCAGGAGTGGGCGAGCGCTCGCAGCGCGATCACCGACGCCGCGGGCAAGATGCAGACCGACATGAACGGTCTGTACAGCCACTGGACCGGTAAGGCCTCGGAGAAGTCGAGCGACTTCTTCGGGAAGTTCCAGGCGCAGGTCCGCGTTGTCACCGAGTCGCTGACCGGCTCGGAGCAGGCCGTGGGCATGGCGTGCTCGAAGGTCGCCGAGGCGGTCCGGGTGAAGACGCAGTGGTTGCTGGACAACTACAAGGACCGCATCTGCGAGCGCACGCCCGCCGAGATCGACGTCATCATCCGCGTCGCCCAGAAGGGCCGGGACGCGAGTGACGAGGACATCCAGACGATCGCCGCGTTCCTGCCGACGCAGCAGGGCCAGCAGTCCGTCGCGGACATGGTCGGCGACGACAACTGCGACCTGAACGACGAGACCAAGGACTACGCCGCCCGGCAGGCCGTCGAGTGGTGCAAGATCTTCTGCGACACCTTCCGCGGCATCCTCGACGCCTTCAAGACCACGTGTGAGAACACGAAGAAGGCCGTTGACGAGCACTGGGCCAACATGAACAAGTTCCTCGCCGAGAGGGACGAGGACCCGTTCAAGGTGCTCGGCCAGACCCAGGGCACCGGTAACGGCAAGGGTGGCGACAAGACCGGCGGCGGGGGCAAGACCGGCGGCGGTGGCGGCACCGGCACAGGTGGCGGCGGAGGCGGCGGTACGGGTTCCGGCGGTGGCGGCGGTATGCCGGAGATCCCGAAGCCGGAGAACCCGCTCGACAAGAACGGCGACGGCAAGCCCGACCTGCCCGGCGACACCGACGGCGACGGCAAGATCGACGATCTCGACGGCGACGGCAAGCCGGACGACAAGAACGGCGACGGCAAGCCGGACCAGCCCAAGCCCGAGGAGAAGCTCGAGTCCGTCACGGTCAAGGCCGGCGACAACACGATCAAGGTCACGGAGCCCGACTCGAACGGGCACGTGAAGATGACGATCGACACGCCGAAGGGCGACCCGAAGACCTACGACCTCGACTTCAGCAAGAACCCCGAGGCCGCCAAGGCGCTGATGGGCCAGAACGGCACGCAGGCCATCACGAGCATGGCCAACCAGCTCAGCGGCACGCCCACGCAGGGCGCGCAGACGCCTGGAGCTCCCCCCGCGGGCAACACGCCGACGACCGGTGGCGGTACCCCCGGTGGCACCGGCATGGGCGCGCCCGGCTCGGAGTCGAACCCGATCCCGGTCGAGGTCGGCGCCGACGGCAAGATCCACATCGAGCAGGACGGCGTCAACTTCACCGCCGAGGTCGACGCCAAGACCGGCGAGATCAACCTCAGCGCGGACAACGGCGACGGCACGCCCGACCAGATCGGCGTGAGCTTCGGCGAGGACGACAACCCCGCCGCGGCCACTGATCCGGCCGGGGACACAGGTCGCGGCGGCGGTGGCGGCATGAGCGGCGACCTGGGGATCGGCGAGCCGCTGACCCTGCCGGACCAGGCCTTCCCGCAGTCCGCCGACGGTCAGTTCCAGACCATGCCCGCACCCGCCGACGGTCAGTTCCAGACCATGCCCGCCCAAGGTGAGTTCCAGACCATGCCGGCTCAAGGCGACCAGGTGTGGAGCCCGCCGGGGCAGGAGAACCCGAACGTGGGCGAGCGCTTCCAGGAGTCGATGGGGCGCAACTACATCCAGGACAACGGCATCATGCCGAGCGTCGGCGAGCCCAGGATCTCCGGCGAGGGCCCGCAGTTCGCCCACGCCGCGTCCTCGGACACCACGGCGACGTCCGGTGTCTCGTTCACCGGTGGCGGCTCGCACGGCAGCGAGTCCGTGCTCAGCGGGTCGGCACCGGCGGAGAGCGCCTGGAGCACGCCGTCCCAGAGCGACCACGGCAACAGCGGCATCGGCGCCGACACCAACGCCTCCGAGGCCGGTCAGGCGGGTTCCGCGAACCTGCCGTCCATGCAGGACGGGCACGGCCAGCCCACGTCCGGTGCCGCGTCCGGCGGCATGATGGGCGGCGGGATGATGGGTGGCGGCGGCATGATGGGCGGTGGCGGCGCCGGCGGTCAGCAGGGCGGTGACACCGAGCGCGGCGCGAGCCAGTGGCGCACCACCGGTTCGCTGTTCGACGACGACAACAACCCGCTCAACCGTCCGGTGGGCGTGCTCGGGGAGGACTCGCGGACGTGAGTGTCCAGGACGAGGTCAAGGCTCTGGAAGCGCGGTTCGAAGCCACGAACCGCGAACAGTCCGAGCGCGCGGCGCTGGCCACCCGCAACGTCGACAAGGCGATGGCCGACGCCAAGGAGAAGAACGAGCAGAACCTCGCGAACGCGGCCAAGGTCGCGACGAGGCTGCACGAGATGGCCGGTCGGCAGAAGGCGGCCGGTGGCTGGGGCACCGCGGCGGCCACGGAGAAGAAGTCGGGCGAGTTCGCGTTCGGCACCGAGGAGGACGAGGAGCAGGACGACATGCCCGGCTTCCGTCCGGGCGGCTGGGCGCCTCCGTCGTCACCCGCTCCCACTCCTGAGCCCGTCGCTCCCGTCTACCAGGCGCCTCCACCTCCGCCTCCGCCACCAGTGCGGCAGCCTCCGGCGGTTCGGCGGCCGCAGCGCCAGGTCGTCGACGATGACGACGACCTGAGCAACCAGAGCTGGTTGTCCTGAACGACGAACGCCCCCAGGTCCGACGACCTGGGGGCGTTCTCGTTGGTCAGTGCTGAGGGCCGTAGCCGGGTGGAGGCGGACCCTGCGGCGGTCCTTGAGGCGGTGGGCCGTAGCCGGGCTGGGGCGGCTGCTGCGGTCCCGGACCGTACTGCTGCGGCATCTGCTGCTGGCCGTATCCGGGCGGCGGCGGTCCCCAGCCTGGTTGCGGCTTCGCGGCCCGCTTGGCCTGGAAGTGCGCGGCGAGCGGCGGCGACCAGGTGATCCCGGCCGCGATCAGCACGCCGACCAGCACGGCCAGCAGTTCGCCGTCGAACGAGCCGTTGAACGACCTGAGCAGGAACCCGATCAGGAACAGCGCGGCCGCCGCGCCCACGACGAACCTGCTCGCCGCCGTGCCGATCGCGACCATCACCGCACCCACCAGCAACGTCAGCGCGCCGATCGCGAGCGTTCCGCCCGTCGCGATCCGCATGACGTCGCCCTTGGAGATGCCGGTCAGCAGCCGGTCGACGGCCTTGACCACCACGCCCCCGCTGCACGCCAGCGCGAGCACGCCGACGGCCACGACCAGGCCGATGCGCAGGCCCTTGTTGTCCGGCTTCGGCCCGTAGCCAGGTGGCGGCGGTCCCTGGAACTGCTGCCCCTGGAACTGCGGTTGCCCCTGGAACTGCTGGGGTTGCTGGCCCTGCTGGTGCCAGCCCTGGTTCTGCGATCCCGGCATCACGCAGAGCACGTTAGCGCTGACGCAGGGCTTCCCGCTGGAAGACGAGGTTCGCGTTCTTCAGGTCGCTCTCGAGCAGCTCGTCGTACGTGCGCTCGCCGGTGAGCACCCGCAGCAGGAACGCGGTCACGAACGCCCGGCCGAGCTTGTGCGACCCGCGCTCGGAACGCCCGTCCAGCATGAGCTCGCTCCAGTGCCGGCCCTCGGTGAACCCGAGGTGCGAGGCCTTGGGCAGCAACCGAAGCTGCACAGGGCCGCCCCACGCGGACGCGATCGCCTCGGCGTGCCCGACGGGTGGCGCGATCCGGTCCTCGCCCGCCGCGAGGTGCAGGCCCGGCACCCGGACGGAACGAGCCGCGTCCAGCGCGGACGGGCGCGTCTCCGTTGCGGCCAAAGTCACAACGGCGCGGACGCGGTCCGACGACGACGCCGCCAGCACCGCCGCGCCGCCGCCCATCGAGTGCCCGGCCAGGGCGAGCCGCGCCGGGTCGACGCTGATGTCACCGGTGCCGAGCCGCACGCCGGTGCAGATGTCCAAAGTGGTCAGCAGGTTCGCCGCCAGCACCCGCGCCGACAGCAGCGGGCCGCGCTCCACGGCCGGGGCCGCGGCGACCACGCCCCACGAGGCCAGGTGCCGCAAAAGACCGTGGTAGCGGCGCACGGGCTGCATCCAGCCGTGCCCGAACGCGACGGCGGGCAGACCCAGGCCCGCGGTGGGCGTGAAGATCACTCCGGGCAGGCCGACGAGCGCGAGGTCGCCGCGCAGCACCGGGTGCGGACCTGGCCTGCTCAGCTGCTCAAGGGCCTGTTTCGCGGTCAGCGTGATCACGCGGCGAGCCATGGGGTGAACCGTAGTCGATCCTGTCGCGCAGGCCACACCCGAGATTGGTCTACACCATATGTGTCTCTGACCTGCGGTGATCCGGCTCTCTCACTCATTAGGGTTAGCGGCGTGGTCTAGCTAGTCTGTTTCCCGTGTGCGGAATCGTGGGATACGTGGGTCACCAGTCGGCGCTCGACGTCGTGCTGGACGGGCTGAGGCGGCTCGAGTACCGGGGTTACGACTCGGCAGGCGTCGCGGTCGTCACCGGTGAGGATCTCGCCGTCGAACGCAAGGCAGGCCGGCTGCAGAACCTGGAGACGAGGCTCGACGAGGTGGGTCGCGACAACTTCGCGGGCACCGTCGGCATGGGCCACACGCGGTGGGCGACGCACGGCGCGCCGATCGACCGCAACTCGCACCCGCACCGCGACGCGACGAACCGCGTCGCCGTGGTGCACAACGGCATCATCGAGAACTTCCTCGCGTTGCGCGCGGAGCTCGAAGCCCTCGGCGTCGAGATGGCGTCCGACACCGACACCGAGACGGTCGCGCACCTCGTGTCCTTCGCCTACAGCGACGGTGACACGAAGGGTGACCTGCCTGCCAGCGTGCGCAAGGTCGTGAGCCGCCTGGAGGGCGCGTTCACCCTCGTCTTCACGCACGCCGACGAGCCGGACACGGTCGTCGCCGCGCGCCGCAACTCCCCGCTGGTCGTCGGTGTCGGCGAGAACGAGTACTTCGTCGCGAGCGACGTGGCCGCGTTCATCGCGCACACCAAGGAAGCCGTCGAGCTGGGTCAGGACCAGATGGTCGTGCTCACCCGCTCCGGCTACGAGGTCACCGACTTCGACGGCGAGCCCGCCGAGGCAAAGCCGTTCACGGTCAACTGGGACCTCAGCGCCGCCGAGAAGGGCGGCCACGAGTACTTCATGCTCAAGGAGATCGAGGAGCAGCCGGAGGCGCTGGCGAACACGCTGCGCGGCCACTTCTCGAACGGCCGGATCGTCCTCGACGAGCAGCGCCTCTCCGACCAGGACCTGCGCGACGTCGACAAGGTGTTCGTCGTCGCCTGCGGTTCCGCCTACCACTCCGGTCTCGTCGCGAAGTACGCGATCGAGCACTGGACCCGCCTGCCCGTCGAGGTCGAGCTCGCGTCCGAGTTCCGCTACCGCGACCCGGTGCTCGACCGCGACACGCTCGTCGTCGCCGTGTCGCAGTCCGGCGAGACCGCGGACACGCTGGAGGCCGTGCGCCACGCCCGCTCGCAGAAGGCCCGCGTGCTGGCTGTCTGCAACACCAACGGCGCGCAGATCCCGCGTGAGTCCGACGCCGTCCTCTACACGCACGCCGGCCCGGAGATCGGTGTCGCGTCGACGAAGGCGTTCCTCGCCCAGATCGCCGCGAACTACCTCGTCGGCCTGGCCCTGGCGCAGGCCCGCGGCACCAAGTACCCGGACGAGGTCGCCCGCGAGTTCCACGAGCTGGAGGCCATGCCCGAGGCCGTGCGGCGCGTGCTCGGCACCATCGACCAGGTCAAGGCGCTGGGTCGCGAGCTCGCCGACTCGAAGGCCGTGCTGTTCCTCGGCCGCCACGTCGGCTACCCGGTGGCTCTCGAAGGCGCGCTGAAGCTCAAGGAGCTCGCCTACATGCACGCCGAGGGCTTCGCGGCCGGAGAGCTCAAGCACGGCCCGATCGCGCTGATCGAGGAGGGTCTCCCGGTCGTCGTCGTGATGCCGTCGCCGAAGGGCCGTGCCGTCCTGCACTCGAAGCTGGTGTCGAACATCAGCGAGATCCAGGCCCGCGGTGCCCGCACGATCGTGATCGCCGAGGAAGGCGACGAGACCGTGCGCCCGTTCGCCGACCACCTGATCGAGATCCCGGCCGTCCCGACCCTGCTGCAGCCGCTCATCTCGACGGTCCCGCTGCAGGTGCTCGCGGCCGAGATCGCGCGCAGCCGCGGCTACGACGTGGACAAGCCTCGCAACCTCGCGAAGTCCGTTACCGTCGAGTGAGTGAGAGGCGTCTGGCACACCGAACGCGTCAAGTCCGCTGAAGAAGAGCTCATGGCGGTGGTCCGGCCGGGCTCGCTGATGCGCAAGGCCGCGTTCGGTGTGGCCACTCACGCTCTCAGGCTTTTGCAGGGCCGCCGCCGCGTCACGTTGCTCGTGGGTGCGGGCAACAACGGCGGCGACGCCCTCTGGGCCGGCTACTTCCTGCGCCGTCGCGGGGTCGCGGTTTCCGCTGTCCTGCTCTCTCCGGAGAAGGCGCACGTCGAAGGCCTCACAGCACTTCGCCGGGCCGGTGGCCGGATCGTCGACGAGGTCGGCACGCCGGACCTGGTGATCGACGGCATCGTCGGCCTCTCCGCACGCGGTCCTCTGCGCCCTGCGGCCGCCGAGCTCGTTGCTTCCGTGCGAGCACCGATCCTGGCCGTTGATCTGCCTTCCGGTGTTGATCCGGACACGGGTGAGATCTCCGGGCCGCACGTTCAGGCCCACACCACGGTCACGTTCGGCTGCCTGAAGCCAGTGCACGCGCTGGCCGACTGCGGTGACGTGCACCTGGTCGACATCGGCCTGCGGCCAACGGATCCCGACTTCGTGCTGCTCGACCGTTCGGACATCACCTGGCCGGTGCCAGGCCCGTCCGACGACAAGTACACCCAGGGCGTCACGGGTGTGGCCGCCGGCAGCTCCACTTATCCAGGCGCCGCAGTGCTTTCCACGGGTGCGGCTGTGCTGGCGACGTCGGGCATGGTCCGGTACGCCGGTCCCGCCGCTGACGCCATCCGCGCCCGCTGGCCCGAGACGATCTGCACCGGCTCGATCACCGATGCCGGACGCGTGCAGGCCTGGGTGGTCGGGCCGGGCATGGGCACGGGCAGCTCCTCCGCCGAGGTGCTGCGGTTCGTGCTGGACGCCGGCGTCCCGGTGATCGCCGACGCGGACGCGATCACGTTGCTCGCCTCGCACTCCGAACTCTGGGACGCCCGCGACCCCGACGCCCCGCTGGTCCTCACGCCGCACGACAGGGAGTTCGAGCGGCTGGCCGGCCCCGTGGGCGCGGACCGCGTCGCAGCGGCCCGCAAGGCCGCTCAGCGCTTCAACGCCGTGGTGCTGCTGAAGGGGCATCGGACGGTGGTGGCGGCACCGGACGGACGAGCGCTGGTGAACTCGGCGACGTCGTCCTGGCCCGCCACGGCAGGCTCGGGTGACGTGCTGTCCGGGATCATCGGCGCGCTGCTGGCCGCGGGCGTCGATCCGTTCCTGGCCGCGGGGTACGCGGCGTACGCGCACGTCCTAGCCGCCGAGATCGGTGCCGACGGCGCACCGGTGCCGTCGTCGGGTCTCATGGAAGCGATCCCCACGGCCATTCGATCGATTCGACGGACCTGAGCGCTCGCTCACACTTGTGAGCTGCGAAGTCATGGCACGATGAACAGGTTATGGCCCGTTCAGAAGTGGTTGTCGACCTCGGTGCGTTGCGGCACAACGTCGCACTGCTCGCGAGCCTTGCCCCGTCCGCGGAAACCATGGCCGTCGTCAAGGCGGACGGCTACGGCCACGGCGCGGTCGAGGTGGCGCGGGCGGCGCTGGAAGCCGGCGCGACCTGGCTCGGTTCCTGCTCGACGCAGGAAGCTCTCGCGCTCAGAGCCGCGGGCCTCCGCGCCCCGATCCTGGCCTGGCTCGACGCACCGGACGAGGACCTGGCCGCCGGGATCGCCGCCGACGTCGACCTGTCCGTGTCATCGCTCTCCGACCTGCGCAGGGTCGAGCAGGCCGCCGAGGAGGCCGACGCCCGGCCGCGGATCCACCTGAAGATCGACACCGGCCTGAGCCGCAACGGCTGCCAGCCGCACGACTGGCCGGAACTGGTCGAACAGGCCAAGAAGCACGAGGTCGTCGCCATCTGGTCGCACCTCGCGTGCGCCGACGAGATCGGGCACCCGTCCGTCGACCTGCAGGCCAAGCGGTTCGACGACGCGTACGACGTGGCGAAAGCAGCGGGCCTCACGCCGAAGCGGCACATCGCGAACTCCGCCGCCCTGCTCACGCGCCCGGACCTGCACTTCGACATCGTCCGGCCCGGCATCGCGATGTACGGGCTGAACCCGGTGCCGACCGAGCACGACCTGCGCCCGGTGATGAGCTACCGCTCGCACGTGGCGCTCACGAAACGTATCCCCGCCGGCGAGTCGGTCTCCTACGGGATGACATGGACCGCGCAGAAGGACACGACGCTGGCACTGGTGCCGGCCGGGTACGCGGACGGCGTTCCGAGGGCACTCTCCGGCCGGATGGAGGTGCTCCTGAACGGGAAGCGCCGCCCGGTGGTCGGGCGTGTCTGCATGGACCAGATCGTCGTGGACTGCGGAGACGACCGGATCGACGAGGGTGCGGAAGTCGTCCTGTTCGGCGACGGGCGCCGGGGGGAGCCGACGGCGACGGAGTGGGCGGAGCTGACCGGGACGATCGACTACGAGATCGTCTGCGGGATGTACCGGCCGCGGGTGCGGAGGATCTACACGTGAAGCCGGTGTGGAAGGTCGTCGGATGGGTCGGTGGTGCGCTGGGTGCCGCCGTCGCGGGTGCTGCCGTGGCGCAGACCGCGAAGGTGTCGCACGAGCGCAAGACGGTCACCGACAGCCTCGCCGACGAGCCGTTAGGACAGCTGCGGCCCGACCGCGAGTCGACCGTGGCCGCGGACGACGGGGTGCCGATCTCCGTCGAGGAGGTCGATCCCGGTGACGGTGGCGAGGCCGACATCACCGTCGTGCTGGTGCACGGGTTCGCGCTCGACCGCCGCTGCTGGCACTTCCAGCGCAAGGACCTGGCGGAGCTGATCGACCCGCGTGTCCACCAGGTGCTCTACGACCAGCGTTCGCACGGCCGCTCCGGCCGTTCCTCGGTCGAGAACAGCACCATCGACCAGCTCGCGCTCGACCTCGACGCGGTGATCCGCTCGGTCGTGCCGAACGGACCGCTCGTGCTCGTCGGCCACTCGATGGGCGGCATGACGATCATGGCCCTCGCGGAGAAGGAGCCGGAGCTCTTCGCGGAACGGGTCCGCGGTGTCGCGTTGATCGGCACGGCCGCCGGAGCCGTGGGCGGCGCGGGGCTGCCGAAGTCCGTGCTGTCGCGCTACAACCCGGTGACGCTCGGCATCGGCCGCCTCGCCGGCATCCAGCCCGGACTCGTCGAGTGGGTTCGCAAGGGCACGAAAACCCTTACCTGGAGCGGCATCCGCGCGTTGGCGTTCGGTGACCGCAAGGTGGCTCCGTCCCTTGTGGACCTCATGGAGAAGATGATCAACGGGACGACGGTGAAGGTGCTCACCGAGTTCCTGGAGACCCTCGGCACGCACGACCGCTACAAGGCGCTCGCCGGACTGCGGCACTGCGAGGTGCTGATCCTGAGCGGTGACGCGGACAAGCTGACGCCGTTCTCGCACGCCGAGCGGATGGCCGAGGAGATGCCGCACGGCACCCTCGTCCGGGCCCCCGGTGCCGGGCACATGGTGATGATGGAGCAGGCTGATCTCGTCAACGACCACCTGGTCGCGCTGATCGAACGGTGCGCGGCCGATCGCGGAGAGAGTCGGAAGAAGTGGTGGCGCCGAGCGTGAAGACCGTCGAACTGCCCCTGGTGGAAGACACCGAGGAGTTCGGCCGAAGGCTTGGGGAACTGGTGCGGGCGGGCGACCTGCTGCTGCTCGCCGGGCCGTTGGGTGCGGGCAAGACCGCACTGGTGCGCGGGCTCGCGCGCGGTCTCGGCGTGCAGGGCCGGGTGTCGTCGCCGACGTTCGTCGTGGCCCGCGTCCACGAGCCCGCGGAAGGCGGCCGGGGCGTGCGGCTGGTGCACGTCGACGCGTACCGGCTCGGGGGTCACCTGGACGAGCTAGACGATCTTGATCTGGACACGGATCTGGTCGACGCCGTCGTCGCCGTCGAATGGGGCGAAGGTGTCGCGGAACGCCTGAACGAAGATCATCTTCTGATTCGGCTCGAGCGCGGAATCGACGACGTTCGCACAGCTCAACTGGTTCCGCATGGCGAGTGGCGCTCGCGTGCCCTGCCTGTGTGACGTTGTGCAGCGGATCGGGTGACGTCCATTAAGGACAGAGCGTGACGAGCCGATGACATCCGCATGATCAAGAAGACGCTTATCGCGACTGCTGTCATCGGTGGCGCCATGCTGGTCGCCGCGTCCCCCGCCTCCGCTGGCGAGGGCCACGAGCGCTCCGGTCACGGCATCAGCATCGCCGACAACCTCTGTGCCGCTCCGTGGCAGTGGAACGGCCCGTTCTCGCTGCTGCACGAGGGCCACGCCCCCGGCTACGCGGCCTGCAACGACAACCACGCCGGCGGTGGCTCGGACATCAGCATCGCCAACAACGCCTGCCTGCTCCCGTGGCAGTGGAACGGCCCGCTGGAGATCTTCACGGTCGACCACGCGCCGTCCTACGTGGCCTGCAACGGCAACTCGGCCGGCTGAACGGGCGTCGTGGGGGATGACCGGGCGAGCCCGCCGGCCATCCCCCGCGACTGTCCTGTTAGGACAGCTCGCGCTTGAGCACCTTGCCCATCTCGTTGCGCGGCAAGGTTTCCAGATAACGAACCACGCGCGGCCTCTTGTGCGGTGACAACAGCTTCGCCACGTGGTCGCTGAGTTCCTGTGGTTCCGGCGCAACGCCGGCTGGAACCACCCACGCGACGATCCGCTCGCCCAGGTCGTCGTCCGGCTCGCCCGTCACGGCCACCTCGGCCACCGACGGATGCTCCAGCAGGGCGTTCTCGATCTCACCGGCGCCGATCTTGTAGCCGCCGCTCTTGATGAGGTCCGTGGCCCGCCGCCCGACGATGCGGATGTACCCGTCGGGGTCGCGCACCGCCATGTCGCCGGTCCTGAACCACCCGTCGCGGAACGCCTTCTCGGTCGCGTCCGGCCGGTTCAGGTACTCCAGGAACAGGTTCGGCCCGCGCACCTCGATCTCGCCGATCGCGCCGATGCCGACGTCGCGGCCCTGCTCGTCCACCACCCGCACGTCGACGCCGTCCACCGGCAGCCCGACCGCGCCTGGCCTGCGGTCGCCGTCGAAGCGCACGCTGACGTTCATCAGCGTCTCGCTCATCCCGTACCGCTCGACGATGCCCTGCCCGGTCGCCTTGGCGATCCGCTCGTGATCGCTCGCCGGGAGCGCGGCGCTGCCGGAGACCAGCAACCTGGCGGTGCGCAACTGGTCGGCCAAAGCGCTGTTGTTCTCCACGGCCTCGGCGATCCGGTGGTACATCGTCGGGACGCCGAACATCATCGTGGCGCCGGTCGCCAGCTCGTGGCCGATCGCTTCCGGCGAGAACTTCACGTGCCGCACCGAGCCGCCGAGCCGCAGCGGGCCGAGGACGCCGATGCCCAGGCCGTGCACGTGGAACAGCGGCAGCCCGTGCACCAGGACGTCGTCGCCGGTCCACTGCCACGCCTTGGCGAGCGAGTCGATGTTCGACGTCAGCGCGCGGCGGGGCAGGACCACACCTTTGGGCGGACCGGTCGTACCCGAGGTGTAGATGACCAGCGCGGGAGTCTCCTGGCCGGGTTCGTCGAACGCGCCGGGCGTGCCGAACACGATCGGCTCGTCGCGCAGCACCAGGTCGGGCTTGCTGTCGCCGAGGATGTGCTCCAGTTCGCGCTCACCGAGCTTCGGGTTGAGCGGCACGATCGCGACGCCCGCGAGCAACCCGGCGACGACCGCCACGCAGGTTTCGAGCGTGGAAGTCGCCCACACGGCAACCCGCGTCTTTCCCTGGAGCCGTTTCGCCAGAGTGCCCGCGGCCTGGTGCAGTTCGGCGTACGTCAGGGACTCCTCGCCGAAGCGCAGGGCCTCGCGATCACTCGGTTCAGCGAACATGAGTCCAGGGTCGTACGCGTGCCTTGAGGACGCATCGGAAGTGTGGTTCTGCACACGTGTTTGAGTGCCCCTGCTTCGCAGATGGCGACGAGGTCGTCGAGGAGTCGGTCATCCGGCCACCGCTTCTGCCCGAATCGCCTTCGGCGGTGACCGAGCCCCGGCCGGAGGTGC